>CAZIPQ010000058.1:0-14587 GCA_964541165.1 uncultured Muribaculum sp. | reverse complement strand
CGACGAGCGCATCTATCCCGTAGGCCGACTTGACCGCAACACTACCGGTGTGCTTCTGCTCACCAACGACGGTGATCTTGCGTCCAAGCTGACTCATCCTAAATATGTGAAGAAAAAGATCTACCACGTGTGGACTGACAAGGACATCTCGGAGGATGACATGCAGGCTATCGCCGACGGTATAGAGCTTGAGGATGGTCCGATCCATGCCGATGCCATAAGCTATGCCACCGAGACTGACCGCAATCAGGCCGGTATCGAGATACATTCGGGACGTAACCGTATCGTCCGCCGTATCTTCGAGCATCTCGGTTATCACGTGACCAAGCTTGACCGTGTGTATTTCGCGGGCCTTACCAAGAAAAATCTGCCCCGCGGACGCTGGCGTTATCTTACCCAGGAGGAAGTTAACTTCCTTAAGATGGGTTCATTTGAATAATTGAAAGATATACAAACAAGTAAACGCAATGAAACGTACAAAGATAAAGGCTCTTTTTGCTGAAGAACCGATAGGTCAGGAAGTGACCGTAATGGGCTGGGTCCGTACCCGCCGAGGTAACAAACATGTTCAGTTTGTGGCCCTCAATGACGGTTCGACAGTTAAAAATGTGCAGGTCGTGTTTGATATGGCTCAGTTCTCTGACGAGCAGCTGAAGCCTATCACCACCGGATCGTCAATCAAGGTTGTCGGTCAGCTCGTGAAGTCGATGGGCAAAGGCCAGTCAATCGAAATACAGGCTACCGGACTCGAAATATTCGGTACCGCTGATCCCGACACTTATCCCCTTCAGAAAAAAGGTCACACTCTGGAGTTCCTCCGTGAGAAGGCTCACCTGCGCCCCCGCACAAACACGTTTGGTGCCATCCTGCGTGTGCGCAGCGCTCTGGCTTACGCCATCCACCGCTTTTTCCAGGAACGCGGCTTCTACTATCTGAACACTCCGCTCATCACAGCAAGTGACTGCGAAGGTGCCGGTGCAATGTTCCAGGTGACCACACTCGATCTTAATAATGTGCCTAAGGGCGAGGACGGAAAGGTTGATTTCTCGGCTGATTTCTTCGGCAAGGCTACCGCTCTTACCGTTTCTGGTCAGCTCGAGGGTGAGCTCGGTGCAACCGCACTCGGCGCCATCTATACTTTCGGCCCCACTTTCCGTGCCGAGAACTCCAATACTCCGCGTCACCTGTCAGAGTTCTGGATGATCGAGCCCGAGGTTGCCTTCTTTGACATCACCGACAATATGGATCTTGCCGAGGACTTTATTAAGTATTGTATAAAGTATGCCCTTGACAATTGCCGCGACGACATTGACTTCCTCGCCGAGCATTATGATCCCGAACTGGTGAGCCGTCTTGAGTTTGTGCTTCACAACGAGTTTGTACGCCTCAGCTACACCGAGGGCGTGAAGATCCTCGAGGAGTCGGGCCACAAGTTTGAATTCCCTGTTTACTGGGGTGCCGACCTGCAGAGCGAGCATGAACGCTTCCTTGTCGAGGAGCATTTCAAGAAGCCGGTGATCCTGACCGACTATCCCAAGGAGATCAAGGCATTCTATATGAAGCTCAACGAGGATGGCAAGACAGTTCGTGCAATGGATGTGCTCTTCCCGAAGATCGGTGAGATCATCGGCGGTTCGGAGCGTGAGGAGAACTACGACAAGCTCAACGCACGTATCGAGGAGCTTGGCATACCTATGAAGGATATGTGGTGGTATCTCGACACCCGCCGCTTCGGTACAGTGCCTCATGCCGGCTTCGGTCTCGGCTTCGAGCGTCTGGTACTCTTCGTAACCGGCATGACCAATATCCGCGACGTAATTCCCTTCCCGCGTACTCCAAATAATGCCGAGTTCTAATAATAAGCGAAAATAAATAAAACAATAGCCGGTAGAAATCGACATTAAATGATTTCTATCGGCTATTGTCGTATATAAGGTAATCCTTTTTCAATACTGTTATGGACAGGCTCTTTGCAATCATGCTGTTGCTGCCGTGTATATGGCTTTCAGCGCATGGCTCCATTCACATCCGGTTGAATGGAGGCAAGGTGATTGTCATGGAATTGCCTGACAGTATTGAGATGACTCCGACAAAGGTTTCCATAGCTGTGACCGAGGGTGTCTTCAATGATGATCGCGCGGCTTCTATCGGCAGCGAGATATTGCTGAATTCCGAGCTAAGAGGGCATATTGAAAATCCGAATTATTATTTTGAAAATACCGACAGCCGCACTGACAGTAATCTTGATCTGCTGATGATGACGCAAGGCTGGCGCCGGTATGCAAGTTCCGATGTGCTGAATGATTCCATGCCGCAGATCAGGTTTCCGATAGAACGGACGCAGTCGATAAGCGGCCATGTGGAAACTGCGTTCAACCGCTCCCCGAAAGGAATGAAGCTTGTCCTGTTTTCTCCTATATCTATGGAACGATCCGACTTTCTGCTTGGCGACAGCAGCCGGTTTGTCCTGCAGGGACTTGACTTTGAAAACAAGACTCCGATTACCCTTGAAGTCCAGACTAAAACAGGAGAGACGAGTAAAGCGATAATCCACATAGATAATCCTGAGATGCCTGACGTGTTGTCGCTGAAAGATTGCGGTGACACTTCGGAGGGGGATGAAAGCGTGGTGGTTTCGCTGGCCGGTACTGTAGGCAGGCAGCTCCGTGCGCCGTCATTGATGGATGATCATGAGCTTGGAGAGGTGAGTGTCACGGCACGTAAGAAGGGTAAGTGGAGTAATCGAGGTAATTTTGAACCTCACCGGGGATACCAGGAAGGTGACGAGAAAATAAGCCGTTTCCCGACAATGGAGTCGTTGCTCCGCAGTCTGACCGTAAAGATAAGATATGTCACTGAGGGATATGCGGTGCCGGAACCCCAGTTCGGTGAATATGTCCTTGAGGGCTTCGTTACCACACTTGTGTATATCGACGGTTTCCGCAGCGATCAGAGCGAGGTGTTCTTGCTGAATCCTGCCAATGTCAACTCCGTAGAGTATTTCAAGGCTGGCGACCCCCGTGTGGCTTCTTATGACATGGAGGCGCTCCGCACCGGATTGTTGCTCGTGACGACTAAATATGGCGATGTCGGGAAGAAAACTCCACCGTTGTCCATGGCCAATATCTCGCCGCTCGGATATCAGCCGTCTGTGGAATTCTATTCTCCGGTATATCAGGTTGGTGCCCGAGAGGGATATGATCAGGTTGATCGTCGCGCTACGTTGCACTGGGATCCTGACATGCTGCTGGATGCCGAGGGTAACGTCCATATTGATGTGTATAATTCTGCCGCGGTGAAGAGCCTTGATGTAACCGTGCAGGGAGTGACACCCGAGGGGAAAATTATTGATGTTACTGAAAAGGTGCTTCTCCCATGAATATAAAACACATACTCATAATCTGTGCTCTTCTCGTGAGTATCGGTGGATTTGCACAAGGCCCCGTGACTGCCGACAGCATATCGTCGATGGTACTGGATTACTATTCCAAGGTGCCTCAGGAAAAGATTTTCGTGCATACTGACCGTGACTTTTATGAGGCGGGTGATACTGTGTGGTTTCGCGCTTATGTAGTTGATGCCGCCACCAACAGATTGTGCGACAGATCTAAATTCGTGTATCTTGAATTGCTTGACAATGCGGCCGACACGCTTATAAGACGTATAAAGATCAAAGCTGACAGTTCGGGGATATTTGCGAATGCATTGCCGTTGGCCTCACGTATGAAAAGCGGCTCATATACCCTTGCCGCCTATACCCGATGGATGCAGAACTTCGGAGAGGATATGTTCTTTAAAAAGAAACTGACTGTCGTAAATCCGGCTGACAGCATAGACCTATCGCCGCGGAAGCGCACGGTTAACGCCATTGCGCTCGATGTGATGCCCGAAGGGGGCAATCTTCTGTCGGGTCGCATGCAGCGGGTGGCCTATAAAGCGGTCGGCGACGATGGGCTTGGCGTGGACGTGGAGGTAAGGCTGGTCAATGCCGGGGGAGATGTGCTGAAAGAGGGGGTGTCACAGCATCTGGGCATGGGATTTCTGCCGGTGAATGTCGATGCCGGCGAGGAGCTGTGGCTCGAGGCTTTCACTCGTGACGGCCTTTCGTGCCGCACGAAACTTCCGGAGGCAATGACCGAAGGTGTCACCCTCTCGGTTAATCAGCACAAGGGTAATCTGCTTATCCAGCCGTATGCCACACCATCGATTGATATTAAAGGTATCGCACTGGTGCTATACGGGAGTGGCAATCTGATGGTAAAAGAGCTTTCCGACAATTCCACGATAAGGATATCCTCGCGTGATCTTGCTCCCGGAGTGATAAATATAGCGCTGATCGACAGAATGTCACGGCAGCCGCTTGCTGAAAGGCTGATATTTGTCAGGGACAGTGATCCTGTCAATTTCAAGATGACTTTGACCGATACAAGGGATTAGTCCGGGCTGTTGTCAATATACGCGGTGCATTGCTGCCTGATTTCACACTGGGAGTCAGGCTGTGCAGTTTTTTGAGGATAATAGATAAGAAAAAGCTAAAATTCACAATGAATTTTCATAAGAAACGTGAATTTATTTAGGATTTATTTGCTTAGTTGCGCGAAAAACTTTAATTTTGCGTCATAAACTACTGCGATAACATAGATTGATGTCAGCAATTATCAACATATCCATTCCCTCGGTGGTCATTATTATTTCCATTCTTGCATTAAGGAGGGGCTTTAGTTGTTGATATCACGTGCATAATAAAACATATTAATGCCTCTCCGTAACGCCAAAGCGAACAGGGAGGCATTTTTAATTTATACAGTCATAAAAACAATGAGCATGAAACTACGAAGTGCGGCCAGCACAGAGGGCCGTCGAATGGCAGGCGCAAGAGCCTTATGGCGCGCCAACGGTATGAAAGAGTCACAGATAGGTAAACCCATTATAGCCATTGTAAATTCATTTACCCAGTTTGTGCCCGGCCATACTCACCTGCACGAAGTAGGACAGATGGTTAAGGAAGAGATTGAAAAGGCCGGCTGCTTCGCTGCCGAGTTCAATACCATCGCTATCGACGACGGAATCGCCATGGGCCATGACGGCATGCTTTATTCGCTCCCTTCGCGTGATCTTATCGCTGACTCGGTTGAATATATGGTAAATGCCCATAAGGCCGATGCGATGGTATGTATCAGCAACTGTGACAAGATTACTCCGGGTATGCTCATGGCTGCCATGCGTCTCAATATACCTACCATTTTTGTATCGGGTGGCCCGATGGAGGCCGGTGATGTCGATGGAAAGGGTGTCGACCTTATCGACATTATGATCGAGAGCGCCGACACCACTGTCAATGATGACCGTGTAAAGCTGCTTGAACAGAAAGGCTGTCCTACCTGCGGTTCATGCTCGGGTATGTTTACCGCCAATTCGATGAACTCGCTCAACGAGGCTATCGGCATGGCACTTCCAGGCAACGGTACTATCCTTGCCACTCATGCCAACCGCAAGGAGCTTTTCCGCAAGGCCGCTCGCCGCATTGTCGACATGGCCTATGCCTACTACCGTGACGGTGACGACAGTGTCCTGCCCCGCAATATAGCCACTCGCCAGGCAATGCTCAATGCCATGGCACTTGATATAGCAATGGGCGGTTCGACCAATACGGTGCTTCACCTTCTGGCTGTTGCCAATGAAGCCGGCGCTGACTTTACTATGGCCGATATCGACCGTCTGTCGCGCGTGACTCCGGTGCTGTGTAAGGTGGCTCCCAATTCTCACTATCATATTCAGGATGTCAACCGTGCCGGCGGCATCATGTCGATCATGAAGCAGCTTGCCGACCGCGGTGTCATCGATACATCGGTAAAGCGTGTCGACGGCATGACCCTCGGCGAGGCTATCGACACTTATGCCATCGAAGGCGCCAACTTCAGCGATGAGGCATCACGCCTGTGGCACAGCGCTCCCGGCGGTGGCCGTAATCTTGTGCTCGGCAGTCAGGATGCTACTTACGACTCTCTTGACACAGACCGTGCCAACGGCTGTATCCGTGACTATGACCACGCCTATGTTAAGGATGGCGGTATCGCAGTACTCAAAGGCAATATCGCTCTCGACGGATGTGTGGTAAAGACTGCCGGTGTCGATGAAAGTATTTTCCGTTTCCGCGGTCCGGCCAAGGTGTTCACCTCACAGGAGGCAGCTGTTGACGGCATCCTGCGTGATAAGGTAAAGAGCGGCGATGTGGTGGTGATCACCCACGAAGGCCCGAAAGGTGGCCCCGGCATGCAGGAGATGCTCTATCCCACAAGCTATATAAAGTCAAAGCACCTCGGCAAGGAGTGTGCGCTTATCACCGACGGCCGTTTCTCAGGCGGTACATCGGGCCTGTCTATAGGCCATATCTCACCTGAGGCCGCTGCCGGAGGCAATATCGGTCTTGTACGTGACGGAGATATAATCGACATCGATATTCCCGCACGTTCCATTAATGTGTTGCTCAGTGATGAGGAACTTAAGGAGCGCCGCGCAGCCGAAGAGGCCCGTGGCAAGGAGGCATTTACGCCGGCCGACCGTGACCGCAAGGTCAGCAAGGCTCTCAGGGCTTATGCCGCGATGGTGACATCGGCTGACAAAGGTGGTGTACGTGAACTTAATTAAGCGTGCCGCGATTAGGAAAAATGATTGTAAAAACATGTATATGAGTGAAAAAATTTCAGGAGCTGACGCACTGATGAAGTCGCTTATCCACGAGGGGGTTGACCTTGTGTTCGGTTATCCCGGTGGATCGATAATGCCGGTGTATGACAAGCTCTATGATTATCAGGACAGGCTGAAGCATGTGCTTGTGCGTCATGAACAGGGCGCCGTGCATGCCGCGCAGGGATTTGCGCGTGTTACAGGCCGTCCGGGTGTGGTTATCTCGACATCAGGCCCCGGTGCCACCAATCTTATCACCGGTATTGCCGATGCCCTTATGGACAGTACACCCCTTGTAGTGATCACCGGCCAGGTGGCTGCTTCGCTGCTCGGATTTGATGCTTTCCAGGAGACCGATGTTGTCGGCGTTACACAGCCGGTAACCAAATGGAGTTACCAGATAAGACGTGCCGAAGATGTGGCATGGGCAGTGGCCCGTGCGTTTTATATCGCATCCAACGGCCGTCCGGGTCCGGTAGTACTCGACTTTGCCAAGAACGCACAGATCGAGATGACCGACTTCAACTACTCCAAGTGTGATTACATCCGCTCCTATCGTCCGCGTCCAGCCGTTGACCCGGCCAAGATTGCCGCAGCAGCCGAACTCATCAACAATGCCGAGCGTCCCATGATAATATCAGGCCACGGTGTGACTATATCAGGCGCTCAGAATGAGCTGATAGAGCTCGCCGAGAAGGCCGACATACCGGTTGTGGCTACTTTGCTCGGACTGTCTACGGTTCCATCCGATCATCCTCTCTATAAGGGTATGGTGGGTATGCATGGCAATATCGGCGCAAATATCAACACCAACAAGGCTGATGTGATAGTCGCCGTGGGTATGCGCTTCGATGACCGCGTGACCGGCGATACCTCGAAATATGCTCCTGACGCCAAGATCGTCCATATAGATATTGATGAATCGGAGTTTGATAAAAATATTCCTACTACGGTAGCTGTTCACGCCGATGCCCTTGATGCGCTGAAGGCATTGCTGCCTCTTGTAAAGCCCGCACATCATGAGAAATGGCTTGCTTCCTACGACAAGCCGGCTGAGGTAGAGCGTGAGAAAGTCGAAAAACGTGAGCTTGAGCCTTCATCCGAGAGGATGACGATGGGTGAGGTTGTCACCATGGTGTCGAAAGCAACCGGTGACCGTGCCGTAGTAGTGACCGATGTCGGTCAGAACCAGATGATGGCCGCCCGCTATTCTCATTTTAACGAGCCTCGCTCGATGGTGACTTCGGGTGGCCTCGGAACAATGGGCTTCGGCCTGCCTGCCGCGATAGGTGCCAAAATGGGTGCTCCCGACCGTACTGTAGTCCTTTATATCGGCGACGGCGGTTTCCAGATGTCGATTCAGGAGCTCGGCACGATACTTGAAAACGGTACTGCCGTAAAGATCGTGTTGCTCAACAATGATTATCTGGGCAATGTGCGTCAGTGGCAGTCACTCTTCTTCAATGACCGCTTCTCTGCTACTCCGCTCGTCAATCCCGACTTTGTCATGATAGCCAATGCCTACGGGATCGCCGGCGAGAATGTGGCCGAGCGCAGTCAGCTGAAAGGTGCCGTCGACCGCATGCTGGCACATGAGGGCAGCTACCTGCTTAATGTCAACATCGACGAGACCGACATGATATTCCCCATGACTCCTCCAGGCGCCGCCGTTGACACTATCATGCTCAACCGTGACGAAGTTTATCCGATTGATTAATACCGACACGACCATGCAACAGCAATTATTTACAGTAGCAGTATTCTCGGAAAACCAGGTGGGTCTGCTCAACCAGATATCTATCATATTCACCCGCCGCTGTCTTAACATCGAAAGTCTGTCGGTAAGTCCTTCGTCAATCGAAGGTATCCATAAGTTTATCATCACCTGTTACAGCGACCGCGCCATGATGGAGCGTGTCGTAAAGCAGATAGAGAAGCGTATCGATGTACTGAAGGCTTATCTCTATACCGATGATGAGATTGTGTATCAGGAGGTGGCGCTCTATAAGGTGCCTACAAGCGCACTGCTCGACAATACGACGGTAGAGCGCCTTATCCGTCAGCACAATGCACGTATTTTGGAGATTACCCGTGAATATGTGGTGATAGAAAAGACCGGTCATCTTGATGAGACTGAATTGCTCTTTGACGAACTTAACCGCTATGGTATTCTCCAGTTTGTCCGCTCGGGACGCGTGGCGGTTACCAAATCAAGGGAGGAGCATCTTTCACAGTATCTCCATGACCGTGAATTAAGTAAGGCTTGAACAATATGCGCGAGAAGGAATTTACACGCAGTTACACTATGACAGCGGGCGACTGTGGCCCCGAATCGGTGATGACACCGCAGTTTCTTGCGGCGAAAGTCATCGAAGTGGCTACCCTGCATGCCAATCAGCTCGGTGTGGGCTATGACCGCCTGATGCTTGACGGCATGGCGTGGGTGCTGTCGAGGCTGTCGCTCGATATGGACCGTTGGCCCGGAATTAACGAGACCTTTACGGTAACGACATGGATCGAGGGTGTGAACCGTCACTTCTCTGAACGCAACTTTGAGATATGCGCTGCCGATGGCGAGATTCTCGGCTATGCGCGCTCGATATGGATGGGCATACGCGTTAGGGAGCGCAGCGGCGGCGATCTTTCGCTGCTTGAGTCGCTGCGTGACGTGGTGTCGGAGAAGCGCTGTCCGGCGGCTCCCATTCCCCGTCTCGGACCCATGCCTGATGATGCGGTAAGCACCTATTATACCTTTAACTACTGCGACTGTGACTTCAACCGTCATGTAAACACCGTTCGCTATATCGAGCTGCTGCTCAACCGCGGGTCACTCGAATTCTACGACACCTGTCAGGTGAGCCGTCTTGACATAGCGTTCATGAATGAGGCCCGTTACGGCGAGGAGGTAACGGTAGATGTGGCTGCCGATGACGACAACAGCCTGTGGCAATGTGCCGTAAGACGCGGCGACACTGTATTGACCCGGGCAATGATACAATTCAGACAACATATTTTTAACTTATAAATAAAATTATTTACTATGGCAAAAATGAATTTTGGCGGCGTAGAGGAAACTGTAATCGTCCGCGAAGAGTTCCCCTTGGAAAAGGCACGTGAAATCCTGAAAGACGAGACCATCGCCGTGATCGGTTATGGCGTTCAGGGTCCCGGCCAGAGCATGAACCTCCGTGACAACGGTTTCAACGTAATCGTAGGCCAGCGTGAGGGCAAGACTTATGACAAGGCAGTAGCCGACGGCTGGAAGCCCGGTGAGACTCTGTTCAGCATCGAGGAGGCCTGTGAGCGCGGCACCATCATCATGTGTCTGCTTTCAGATGCAGCTGTAATGTCGGTATGGCCCACTATCAAGAAGCATCTTACTCCCGGCAAGGCTCTTTACTTCAGCCATGGTTTTGCTATCACCTGGAGCGACCGCACCGGTGTTGTTCCTCCCAAGGATGTCGATGTTATCCTCGTTGCTCCCAAGGGTTCGGGTACTTCGCTGCGCACCATGTTCCTTGAGGGCCGTGGCCTGAACTCTTCGTATGCCGTTGAGCAGGACTATACCGGCCGTGCGCTTGACCGTACTATCGCTCTCGGTATCGGTATCGGTTCAGGCTACCTGTTTGAGACTACCTTCACCCGCGAGGCAACTTCTGACCTTACCGGCGAGCGCGGCTCGCTGATGGGCGCTATCCAGGGTCTGCTCCTGGCTCAGTATGAGGTGCTCCGTGAAAATGGCCACACTCCTTCAGAGGCCTTCAACGAGACCGTCGAAGAGCTCACCCAGTCGCTGATGCCTCTCTTCGCCAAGAACGGTATGGACTGGATGTATGCCAACTGCTCTACTACCGCTCAGCGCGGTGCTCTTGATTGGATGGGCCCGTTCCACGATGCCATCAAGCCTGTGGTGGAGAAGCTCTACAAGAGCGTAAAGAGCGGCAACGAGGCTCAGATCTCGATCGACAGCAACTCTAAGCCCGACTATCGTGAGAAGCTCGAAGAGGAGCTGAAGGCTCTCCGCGAGAGCGAAATGTGGCAGACCGCCGTAACAGTGCGCAAGCTCCGCCCCGAAAACAACTAATTTCCGGCTAACCCGGCATAAAGAAGCGAGGTCACCCATTGCGGGTGGCCTCGCTTTCTATTTCAGATAAAGCGGCATCCGCCGCTATATGGCTGTTTATTTGAGCTTGTAGATTTCGGTGCCGGCGAGGAGGAAGCAGCCGGTGCCGTAGTCGTCAAAGTCAGGCTTGCTGTCGTAGGTGGTGGGCTGGCCGTCCTTGGGCTCTTTGCCTGTGCCCTGTACATAACCGAGGTAGCCGTCGGGATGAACGGCATCCTTTACCATAGCGTTCCATGCCTTGACGCAGGGTTCGAGATATGTTTTGGCGTCAAGCAGTCCGGTGCGTATGCCCCATGCCATGCCGTAGACAAAGAGCGAGGTGCCTGACAGTTCCTTACCGCCGAAGTGGTTGGGATCGTGGAGCGAGCAGTTCCAGAAGCCATCGGGACGCTGACATGCCACAAGGGCTTTGCTCATGGCCTTGAAGTCGGCCTCGTAGTCGGCGCGGTGGGGATCGTCGGCGGGAAGATCCTCAAGCACGCGTACCAGCGCTGCATATACCCAGCCGTTGCCGCGGCTCCAGTAGCAGTCCTCACCGTTGGGCTCCTTGTAGGGCGGAACGAAGTCCTTGTCGCGCCACCACAGGCCGTCCTTGGGGTTCCAGAGACCGCCGCCTATCTCGTTGCGGGTGCATGAATACATGTCCCATGCCTTGTCAAAGTATTTCTGTTCGCCTGTGACCTTGCCCATCTTGGTAAGCACCGGCATACCCATCTGGATGGCGTCAATCCATGTCCAGTCGCCGTTCTGCGGAGTATTTACAAGCATGTCGGCATGTACCTTGGCGTTTTTGATATGGTTCCAGTCGTGGGTGATATTGTAGATATCGATGTAGGTCTGCGAGCAGCAGTAATTGTCGGCGTTACGGTCGGTGTTGCCGTTGCGGGGAGTCCATTTGTGGAAGTCGCCCCATTCCATGGCATACTGCAGATACTTGGCGTCGGGATAGATCGAATACAGGGCCATAAGACCTTCGTAATACACGGCACGGGTCCACAGATTGCTTGAACGCATGCGCTTTACGTAGGTGGGCTGTCCCGGATCGGGCCAGTTTTTCATGAAATAGTTGTTTACCTTGATGAGAGTGGCCAGAGTCTCTTTCTGTGGAGGCAGCTCGACGGCAGCGTAACCCGATATGGTCACAAGCGTGAGCAGCATTGCTACGAAATATTTTTTCATGATGTGATTATTGGTTATTCAGTACAAAAGTACGTTAATTCCGCGTGTTATGCAAATTTGAGTTGCTTCGCTCGAGTTCAAGCAGCATGGTCTTACGCTCAAGGCCTCCGGCATAGCCGGTAAGGCGGCCTGTCGTAGCGATGACACGATGGCACGGGATCAGGATGTGCAGCGGATTGCGACCTAACGCCGTGCCGACGGCCCTGACGGCTTTAGGGCGTCCTATTGCAACGGCGATGTCCCGGTAAGTCGCGGTAGCAGCGTAGGGGATATTGATCGCTGCCTGCCACACCTGTTGTTGAAACGGAGTTCCGTCGGGCAGGCTGCAGCCTTCGGGCAACGGGCTGACTTGCCCGCCAAAATATCGGTCAAGCCATTTGATTGCTCCGGTGAGTACTTCATCGGGAGTATCGGAAATGGATGAGGCGTCGTCGGTCCACCGGCACTCGAGCAGCCGGAATCCGTCGCTTACGAGCCGCAGAAGTCCTGACGGGGCAGAGTAATTATATGTCAAGACCTGAGCTGCCATCGCCGAAGAGCTTGTAGAGCAGGTCAAAACGTTCCAGTGAGTCACCGCCGTGACGCGCTATGGAGTTGCGTACACGTGAGAAGGTCTTTTTCTCCATAGAGCCGCTTTTGGAGTAAAACTTGTCGGCGTAGCATACGAGTTTTTCCAACATGGAGACGGGTACATAGTCATCCAGCGGCAGGTCAAGGCCTTGGCTGAGTATCTCCTCCTGGGTTATGCCCGCACCGGTGTGGCGCTCGGCTACGCGGGCCCACTCCTCGGGAGCACCCTCCTTACGCAGAAGTTCTCCTCCGATCACGCCGTGGCGTATGTAGGGCGCATCGCCGTAGCAGTGAATGCCATGGGCGTTGGTGGCGAATATGCCTATGTCGTGAAGCATCGCCGCGGCCTCCACTTGCTGCGGGTCAAGACCGATAGCCCTCGCCTTGTTGATGGCGAGGGCTAAGTCGGCGACTTGACGGGCATGCTTCATATATATGTGTCGCAGCTCGTTGTCGTCAGGATAGTATCGGTCAATGATCTCCTGATATGAAGGGGATTCCATCAGTCGATCACTGTGTTCCAGCCGTGGATATCTTCCTCCTCGCCGAGCTGTATGGCGCGGAGCTTGTTGTAGAGCGCGGTTACTACCGGGCCGGGCTGTCCGTCCTTGCTTACCACATACTTCTTGCCGGTGTCGAGGTCATCGATCTCGGCTACAGGCGATGCTACGGCTGCAGTGCCGCAGGCGGCTGCCTCCTGGATTTCGGCAAGTTCCTCTACGGGGATGTGACGCTGCTCGACCTCGATACCCATGTCGCGTGCTATCTGCATGAGGCTCTTGTTGGTGATCGAGGGGAGGATTGACTCGGATGCCGGAGTGATGTAGCGGCCGTCCTTGATGGCAAAGAAGTTGGCGGGACCGCATTCGTCGATATATTTCTTCTCGCGGGGGTCAAGATAGAGTACAGCCGAATAGCCGAGTGAGTGGGCGCGTTCGCCGGCATCGAGGCTGGCAGCGTAGTTGCCGCCTACTTTCCAGCGTCCGGTTCCCTTGGGAGCCACGCGGTCAAACTCACGCATGATGCAGATATTGGTCGGCTTGAAGCCCTCCTTGAAGTAGGGGCCTACGGGAGTGACAAGGATCATGAATACATATTCAGAGGCGGGTTTCACGCCTACCTGGGCCGATACACCGAGCTCGATAGGACGTATGTAGAGCGAGGCTCCGCTGCCGTAAGGAGGCACGAAACGCTCGTTGAGCTTAACCACCTTCTTGACCATCTCGGTGAAAAGTTCCACCGGTACGGGCTCCATCATGATGCCCTTAGCAGACTCGATGATGCGGTGAGCGTTCTCCTCAAGACGGAATATGCGGATCTTGCCGTCCTTGCCGCGGAAAGCCTTCAGGCCCTCGAACACTTCCTGTCCGTAGTGGAGGCAGGTTGCGGCGATCGACATAGTGATCTCCTCTGATTGCGATACCTCGATCTCGCCCCACTTGCCGTTGCGGAAGTAGCAGCGCACGTTATAATTGGTGGGGATATACCCGAATGACAGGTTGCCCCAGTCTAATTCATTAGCCATGGTGATTTAATTTTAGTTTATGATGTCAAAACCGGTGTAGCGGCGCAGTACTTCAGGAACCACGATGCCATCGGGGGTCTGGTTGTTTTCGAGCAGTGCCGCCATGATGCGGGGAAGGGCAAGTGCCGATCCGTTGAGTGTGTGACACAGGCGGGTTTTCTTGTCGGCGCCACGGTAGCGGCATTTCAGGCGGTTGGCCTGATAGGTCTCGAAGTTGGATACCGATGACACTTCAAGCCAGCGCTTCTGGGCTGCCGAGAATACCTCGAAGTCAAATGTGATGGCCGAAGTGAACGACATGTCGCCGCCACAAAGACGCAATATATGCCAGGGGAGGCCGAGCTTCTCGAGAAGACCCTGTACATGGTCTTTCATCTCCTCAAGAGCGGCGTAGGAATCCTCGGGCTTCTCGATGCGCACGATCTCGACCTTGTCAAACTGATGCAGACGGTTGAGGCCGCGCACATCCTTGCCGTAGCTGCCGGCCTCGCGGCGGAAGCATG
>CAZIPQ010000057.1:0-15145 GCA_964541165.1 uncultured Muribaculum sp. | reverse complement strand
ACATTTTGCAAAATTGCCGAAGAGTAACTTCGACAACATATAGGGTAAAAGGGAGCACAATTCATTGTCAGTCTCAAGCCGGCGGCAAAGGATACCGGTTTAACTGAAACGCTCCTGGGCCTCGCGGTAAGAGTCGAGCGAACCGATATCAAAGCGTGGAGCCGGCATAGGCCATGCATGCAGAGAGGAGGCTCCTGCAAGATATCTCGCAAGATTGCCTGGGGCGTCATAGCCGCAGCCGTTTTCAAGACAACGGCGGATCAGCGGCAGGTCAGCCTTCGAATAGATGTAAAATGGCGGCACTGCCCAATTGGATACAGGCTTTTCAGGTTTCTCCTGCATTTCAAGTACCTTCATATCATCATCGACACCGATGACTCCGGTACGCTGCAGACGTGTCAGTTCAGGTTCATGATGACACATTATCACTGACGTGCCCTTGCTGTTGAAATATTCCACAAAACCGCGCAGCGGAAACTCAAGTATATTGTCGGCCGCCAGCACCATGATATCATCGTCAATGGCGCGTTGCTCGATGGCAAGCAAAAGGTCGCGCACGGCTCCGAGGCGGGTTTCATTGGTCGACGTGCCGTCATCGATCACCGTCACCGGCTTAGTGTAGGATGTATCCTTGACCCACTCCTCAAATATAGGCGCGAACTTATGGTTGGTCACGATTATATGCTCGTCAATCTCAGGCAGCGTGTCCACATCGTCAAGCAGACGCTCCAGAATATTGCGGTCGCCCACTTTAAGCAACGGTTTGGGAAAATTTTCTGTCAGAGGATAAAGGCGGGTCGCATACCCGGCCGCGATTACTATATTTTTCATAAAAAGTCGACTCCGTTAGCTGGATTACAAAAAAAGATTTCGAATGAGTCCTTATATTGCGGATAAAGTTTCAGATACTCTTCAGTGACACTCTCGCAGATGCTCTTCTCCTTGGCAGGATCCACAAGAGCTATGCACGCACCCTTGAACCCGGCGCCGCTGAAACGGCCGCCATAGATACCGGGGGTATGACGCATGATATTGTAGAGCGCTATCAGCTCGGGTGAGCCGCACTCGTAGTTGTTCATCGAGCTTTCACAACTCTCAAACACGTATCGGCCAAACTTCTCGATGTCACCTTCCTCCCACGCTTTGACTCCTTGCCTGACGCGGTCACACTCCGAGAAGAAATGACGGGCGCGCCGGGCAAAGCGCTCAGGCATCCTGTCGGCGTACTTCTCGAGACTACCCTGAGGCACATCGCGCAAGCGTGTATCCTGAAATTCCTTCAGATGCTCATTTTCGTAAGCCTGCATGATCCATGCGGCAGTCTTGCACTCAGCCACACGCAAATTATAGTCGGTTCCGGTAAGCTTACGGGTGACACCGGAGAAAAAGATTCCGAGCCGGAACGGAAGAGGCTTCGGAGTGTCACCTCCGAACGGCACAAGACGGTGTTCGCCGGTCTCGGTATCAAGATAAAGCAGTTTGTCAGCCTCACACAGCACCACACACGACTGATCAAGCACTCCGTTGTTAAGCCCCACATATTTACGCTCGGCTGCCGAGGCATAGTCTATGACCTGCTGCCTGGTAAGACCGAGATGATTCACCTTGTCGATCGCCATCACAAAACCACACAGCAGAGCCGCCGAAGATGACAGGCCGCCGATAGGCATCGAACCCTTGACGATACCTTTAACTCCTTTCGTAAGATGAAAATCCTGCTGAATGGCCCATACGGCACCGCGCAGATAGTCGCCCCAGTTGCCCTGCTTCTCCTCCACAGGACGCTGTACATTGAATGTAGTGAGGCCCTCGAATGAGAGCGACGCCATCTCGACCTTCCCGTTCTCAGTCTCGGAGAAAAGGAAATCTATCCCCGAGTCAAACGCGAAGCCTGACACAAGTCCGTGCTGATGGTCCACATGTGCTCCGAGCGGACATATCCGGTAGGGTGCGAAGAGCTGATACAGTGCGTCTCCCTTGCCGAAAAAAGTACGATAAGCCGCAAAAAGATCGTTAAAGGTCATAAATCACGATAGCCAATTACTCCGATACAATTCGGACATCACAAAGATAGTGATTTTTTAAGGTTGGATATGTGTGAGTGTGAAGGAAAATTGATAATTTTGTACCTTGTAAAAATGTTTTATCTTGGCAACTAAGAAAAAATACAAGTTAGGCTTGGCTCTCAGCGGCGGCGGTGCCCGCGGGTTTGCTCACATCGGTGCGCTGTATGCCTTGGAAGAAATGGGGATAAAGCCCGATATTATAGCGGGAGTCAGCGCCGGGTCGGTGGTGGCTGCGCTCTATGGTTCGGGTGTGGCTCCGCTTGATATACTCAAGCGGTTCTACAATCATAAATTTTCTGATTTCTGTGAGATAGGATTACCCAAAGACGGATTTTTCAGCATGGAGGGTTTCCGGCAATTTATCCGTGAAGGTGTCAAGGTGTCCAACCTTGAGGAGTGCCCGATACCTACGGTGATATGTGCCACCAATATACAGGACAGTACCCCTATGCAATGGCGTACAGGCGAGATCAGCGAACGCGTTGCGGCATCATGCTCAATTCCGATCGTATTCAAGCCTGTCAGGATTGATGACGCCGATTATGTCGACGGTGGTGTGCTTCACAACCTTCCCGCGTGGGCCATCCACAAGGAGTGTGAGTTTACACTCGGCATCAATGTCAGCCCCGTCATCCGCGCCAAAAACTATGCCGGCACTCTGCTCGACATCGCGCAGCGCACCTACCACACCATGGCACGTTCCAACGCGAATGCCGACATGGCGTTGTGTGACCTTGTTATCTCGGCCGATTCCATCGCCGATGTGAAGGTGTTCAACATCAATGACAAGGAGCGCGCTTTCAAGAGCGGCTACAAAAGTACCAAGACAACCATTACCGAGTATTTACAGAGCGTAAAAAGTAATCCGTTTCAGAATGCAACCACAAAAACCGGTTATTTACCAACTTCTGCCGAGGCTATTCTCCAATACTTGCGAAAACTGCGTACCTAACGGCACAATAGAGCAGAACGGTGCCGGAAAGATGAATGATATAACCGCGGAGGTGCTTGGAAGCCTGCGCGATCTTGGCGCTACACATATATGGTATACCGGTGTGATCGAACACTCGCACTGTACCGATTATTCAGCCTACGGCATCACTCCCGACAATCCTCATGTGGTAAAGGGCCGCGCAGGCTCACCCTACGCTATCAAGGACTATTATGATATCGATCCGGACATAGCGGTGAGCGTGCCTGACCGCATAGCGGAGTTTGAAGCGATGGTCAAACGCACCCACGATGCCGGCATGAAAGTGATAATCGACTTTGTCCCGAATCACGTGTCACGCCAGTATCATTCCGATGCACGGCCCGAAAGCGTCACTGACTTTGGCGCCGCTGATGACACCGGCTATTTCTTCAGGCCCGACAACAACTTCTACTATCTGCCTCATCAGATATTTGCCCCGTCCATACCGTTAGGCGAAGGAGATGACACCTATTATGAATACCCTGCCAAGGCTTCAGGCAATGACTGCTTCACGGCTTTTCCGTCACAGTATGACTGGTACGAGACTGTCAAGCTCAACTACGGCATAGACTACGGCGACGGTACCCGTCATTTCAATCCCATACCCCGTACATGGCATCAGATGCTTGACATCCTGCTGTACTGGGCCGGCAAGGGTGTCGACGGCTTCCGTTGCGACATGGCCCACATGGTGCCCGCCGAATTCTGGCGCTGGGCAATAGCTCAGGTCAAGGAGGCTCATCCCGGCATAATCTTTATCGCCGAGCTTTATGACACCAATATCTACCGCCAGTATATCGACGCAGGATTTGACTATCTGTATGATAAAGTCAATCTGTATGATACCCTCCGCGCCATACAATGCTCCGGAGCATGGGCAGCCGACATAACACGCTGCTGGCAGACTGTCGACGGCATAGGGCGCAACATGCTCAATTTCCTTGAAAATCATGACGAGCAGCGCTTCGGGTCACGTTTCTACGCCGGTGATGCCGCTCAGGTGCCCCCGTCGCTGGTGGTAAGCGCCATGATCGGCACCGGTCCGTTTATGGTTTATGCCGGTCAGGAACTCGGCGAGGAGGCAACTGACGCCGAAGGCTACAGCGGCGAAGATGGCCGCACCACGATTTTCGATTACTGGAGCGTCCCGACACTGCGCCGGTGGCTCGGCAGCGGCAAGCCCTCAGAGAAACGCCTTACATTGCGTGAGCGTCGTCTGCGCCGCCTCTACCGTAAGGTGATGCGCCTTTGCAACGATGAACGGGCGATATCATCCGGACACTTTTTTGACGTGATGTATGTCAACTATGACAATCCTACGGTCAATGCCCACCGTCATTATATATGGCTCCGCAGCGACAATGACTCTACGCTGATCATCGCCGTCAACTTTGACAGCAAGCCGGCCAAACTGCGCATCAATATTCCGCAGCATGCGTTTGACATACTCGGCATACCCGAGGGCGACTGCGTGGCGACCGAGCTATTGTCAGGACGCCGTGAGCCTCGCCACATCTCACCCGACACTCCGTTTGAAGCAAGTATCGAAGGCTATGGAGCGGTGATATGGAAGGTAAGTCACAAGAATTTGCGCGGTAAAGCTAAAAAAGTAAGCGCAAATGACACGGCGACACGTAAAAAAGCGTAATTTTGCACAAAAATCCCAATCATAAAAATATATCATTGATGTTACCACCTTTTAAAATCTTTGCCGGTACCAACTCCGAGTACATGGCAAAAGAGATTTGCAAAGAGCTTGATGTTCCTCTGGGAAAAATGAACATCCTGCATTTTGCCGACGGTGAATTTGAAGTTTCGTTTGAAGAATCAATTCGCGGATGCGAAGTGTTTCTGGTACAGTCGACCTTCCCCAACAGCGACAACCTGATGGAGCTTCTGCTCATGATTGATGCCGCAAAGCGTGCGTCGGCCGCCTCGATTATTGCTGTTATGCCTTACTTCGGCTGGGCACGTCAGGACCGCAAGGACAAGCCGCGTGTATCAATTGCCGCCAAGCTGGTAGCCGATCTGCTGAGTACTGCCGGTGTTGACCGTGTGATATGCATGGATCTGCATGCCGATCAGATACAGGGATTCTTCAATGTGCCGGTTGACCATCTCTATGCATCATCGGTATTCATCCCCTACATCGAGTCGCTGCATCTTGAGAATATGGTCATCGCAACTCCCGACGTGGGCGGTGCGAAGCGTGCCAACAACTACGCCAAGTATTTCGATGTGCCCCTGGTACTGTGCCACAAGCAGCGCGCTAAGGCCAATGTGGTGGCATCGATGACCGTAATCGGTGACGTCAAGGGCAAGAATGTCATTCTTATCGACGATATGGTCGACACAGCCGGCACAATTACAAAGGCTGCCGACCTGATGATGTCGGAGGGTGCCAAGAGCGTGCGTGCTCTTGCTTCCCACGCTATCATGAGCGACCCCGCCAGCGACCGCGTCGACGAGTCGATGATGGAGGAGATCATATTTACCAACAGTATCCCCTATAACGGCCACTGCAAGAAGGTAACCGTTCTTTCAGTTGCCAAACTGATCGCCGACACCATCCGTCGCGTTCACGAAAACAAGTCGATCTCAAGCCAGTATCTCATCTGATCCGCGGCATAGGGAGATTTCAAAGACAATACTACTGACGCGGCATGCCGGAGCCAAAAATGACCGGGATGTCGCGTCAGTCATAAAATATAATCACGACAATGAACGACTATATGGAAGTGAGGCTCGACGTGACGCCTTGCGATGAAACCGCCACCGATATCCTGGCCGCCATTCTTGCTGACAACGGCTATGAAAGTTTTGTACCCGATGAGACAGGCCTGACCGCTTATGTAAAAAAAGAGCTGTTTGACGACTCGATATTCCGTAGCGTCATTTCCTCCATGCCTCTGGACATAACAGCCGACGTCAAGTGGCAGGAAGTTGAAGGCCGCGACTGGAACGCTGAATGGGAGAAAAACTATTTTCAGCCTATTGTCGTAGGTGACCGCTGCGTAATCCACAGCTCCTTCCACACCGACATTCCCGTAATGCCTTACGATATAGTCATCGATCCAAAGATGGCGTTCGGCACCGGTCATCATCAGACCACCTCGCTCGTGATAGGCCGTCTGCTCGACATCCAGCTCGAAGGCCGCTCGGTCATCGACATGGGCACTGGCACCGGCATTCTCGCCATCCTTGCCGCAATGCGCGGGGCATCGCCTGTCAACGCGATCGAGATCGACGGATTTGCCCACGCCAATGCTGTTGACAATGTAGTCGTTAACGGTCATCCCGAGATCAATGTGATCCTCGGAGATGCCTCAGCGCTTGAGCCTCTGGCTCCGGCCGACGTGTTTGTCGCCAACATCAACCGCAACATCATCACCGCTGACCTCGCCAACTATGCCGCCCGTCTGAAACAAGGCGGCACAATGCTGCTCAGCGGCTTCTATGAACACGACATCCCGGTAATAATGGAAGTGGCCACTCCGCTCGGCCTCGTCGAAGCAGGTCACAGCGTGCGTGACAACTGGGTATGCCTGCAGCTCACAAAACTGTGATGCGGCCATGTCTACGCTGACTGTACGCGATGTGGTCAAAGACTATCCTGGCCACCGGGCGCTTGACCACGTGAGTCTTGACATCGCCGACGGAGCCGTCTACGGACTGCTCGGCCCTAACGGAGCCGGCAAGACGACCCTGATACGCATACTCAACCGCATCATCCCGCAGGATTCCGGCGAGGTGATCCTTGACGGTCATAAACTGACTGACGCCGACGTGCGCAGCATCGGTTATCTGCCTGAGGAACGCGGACTTTATAAAAAAATGAAGGTCATCGACCACCTTGTGTTTCTCGGACGTCTGCGCGGTATGACACGCACCGATGCCCGCGACGAAGCCATGAAGTGGCTCAAGCGCATGCAGCTTGACAGCTGGGCCGACAAAAGTATCGAGAAGCTGTCAAAAGGCATGGCCCAGAAGGTCCAGTTTATCGGCACCGTGCTCCACCGGCCGCAGCTGCTCATATTTGACGAGCCTTTTTCAGGCTTTGACCCCGTCAACGCCGAGCAACTGAAGCAGGAGATATTAAGGCTGAACAGCGATGGCGCCACCATCATCTTCTCCACCCACAACATGGGTTCGGTCGAAGAGGTATGTGACAGTTTCTCGCTTATCAATCACTCGCATGTGGTACTCGACGGTACTGTTGCCGACGTAAGACGCCGCTTCAGCCGCGGGACTTTCAGGGTCAGCGTCAGTGAGCCAGTCATCGCTCCCGACGACAGGCTGTACACGATCGAGTCAATGACACCTGCACGCGGCGGAGGATGCGACGCACTCGTTCAGCCGGTGCCTGGAGTGACATTACGCGATGTCGTAAGTGCGCTAAACAGCCGTTATACTATTCGCTCGTTCGAGGAGGTGCTTCCCTCGATGCATGAAATATTTATTGAAACAGTAACATCACAGGCCGATGAACAGAAATAGATTTTGGCTGATAGTGGAGCGTGAGTATCGCGCGGTGGTCGCAAGAAAATCCTTTCTGCTGATCACACTGCTCTCACCCGTCATAATGCTGGCCATCATTGCCGTGCCGGTCATACTGAGCCAGCTGAACAGTTCCGATATATCCACCGTCTCGGTAGTCGATCTGTCAGGCAAGTACGGCACCATGCTCGAAGACGATGACACCTACCGCTTCGACCTGCTGAAGGACGCCACTTTCGGTGATGTAAAGGAGCGTTACGACGCTGCAAGCGGCAATGTATATGCCATTTTAGTAATCCCGACCGATGTCGAGCGCACTTGCCAGGTAAATATCTATAGCGACACTCCTGTCAAGAATTCGCTTGTCAAGACAGTGGAACGCAGCCTCAACCGTGCCCTTACCGACAGCCGGATAGCATCTTACAACATCTCCGGGCTTGACAAAATAATACGCGACAGCCAGGTATCAGTGTCGGTAAAAAGCCACACATGGGGCGACGACGGTGACAGCCTTACTTCCGGATCAGTATCGGCCGCCATAGGCATGACGCTTGCCATGCTTACCTATTTCTTTGTGCTTATGTACGGCAGCATGATCATGAGCTCGGTGGTTCAGGACAAGACCAACCGTATAGCCGAGGTGATAGTAAGCGCCTGCAAGCCTGTGGAGCTGATGCTCGGTAAGATTGTCAGCATTGCTCTTGTAGGACTCACCCAGATCGCCGTATGGGTTATCGCAATAGGGATAGGCCTGCTTGTGCTCGGGGCTTTCGGCATCACTGTCGACGGAGCCGCCAGCATGCCTGACCCGGAATATTCGATAGGGACCGACGAACTGTCAGAAATACTTCAGGCACTCGCCGGCGTCGAATGGGCCCGTATCATCGCCCTGTTTATCGCCTACTTCATCGGCGGTTATCTGCTCTACGCATCGGTATTCGCAGCTTTCGGATCGGCAGTCGACCAGCAGAGCGACACAAGCCAGTTCATGACGCCCGTCATGATGATAATTGTCACGGCGCTTATGATAGGACAGGCCTGCGTTGAAAATCCTGACGGCACTCTTGCTGTGGTAAGCTCCTATATTCCACTGACTTCACCTATCGTGATGATGATACGCCTGCCCTATAATGTGGCCTGGTGGGAGATCGGTACAAGCCTTATGCTGCTTTACGTTACCGCACTTGCGCTCACATGGATCGCAGCACGAATATATCGCACCGGATTGATGATGTACGGACGGAAAATCAGCTACCGCGAGCTGCTGAAATGGATAAAATAATACATTTCATTACAAAATTTAATTATTCTGTTGCTTATTAACTGAAATTATAGAATTAATCTTTGATTATTTCATAATTTGGTGCTAATTTTGCATCCATTATACAGGAACCAAAATTATTCATCAAATAATGAGCGACAGATTATTCATATTTGACACCACGCTGCGCGATGGCGAGCAGGTGCCGGGATGCCAGTTGAATACGGTCGAGAAGATCGAAGTGGCAAAGGCTCTTGAAGAACTTGGAGTCGACGTGATCGAGGCCGGATTCCCGGTATCGAGTCCCGGTGACTTCAATTCAGTAGTTGAAATTTCCAAGGCCGTCACATGGCCTACAATATGCGCGCTTACACGCGCCGTTGAAAACGACATCAGAGTAGCTGCCGACGCCCTGAAGTATGCCAAGCACAAACGCATACACACCGGTATCGGTACAAGCGACTATCATATCAAGTACAAGTTCAACTCAACCCGCGAGGAGATCATCGAGCGCGCCATAGCGTGTGTTAAATATGCCAAGCGGTTTGTCGAGGATGTACAGTTTTATGCCGAGGACGCAGGCCGTACCGACAACGAGTATCTTGCCCGCGTGGTAGAGGCCGTAATCAAGGCCGGTGCTACGGTAGTCAATATACCTGACACTACCGGCTACTGCCTACCCTCGGAATTCGGCGCCAAGATACAGTACCTCATGGATCATGTCGAGGGTATCGACAAGGTCACCATCGCCACCCACTGCCACAATGACCTCGGTATGGCTACCGCCAACACCATGTCAGGCGTGATGCACGGTGCGCGTCAGGCCGAAGTGACAATCAACGGTATCGGCGAACGTGCCGGCAACACTTCTCTTGAGGAGGTTGCCATGATATGCAAGTCACACAAGGAGCTTGACATTGTCACCAACCTCAACACCACTAAGCTCTACGGCATCAGCCGTATGGTGTCAAGCCTCATGAATATGCCTGTTCAGCCCAACAAGGCCATCGTGGGCCGCAATGCCTTTGCCCACAGCTCGGGCATCCATCAGGACGGCGTGCTCAAGAACCGCGAGAGCTATGAGATCATCGATCCCAAGGATGTGGGTGTTGATGAGAACTCAATCGTACTTACCGCCCGCTCCGGACGCGCCGCTCTCAAGCACCGTCTGCACGTGCTCGGTATCGATCTGTCGAAAGAAGCGCTTGACAAGGCCTATGAAGGCTTCCTGCGTCTGGCCGATAAGAAAAAAGAGATCAACGACGACGATATCCTCATGCTGGCCGGCGAACATCACAAGGCATCACGCCGCCTCAAGCTGGATTACCTCCAGGTTACTTCAGGTGTCGGCGTGAAGTCGGTGGCCGCAGTAGGACTCGACATTGCCGGCGAGAAATTCGAGGCGAGCGCCACAGGTAACGGTCCTGTCGATGCATCCCTCACTGCCATCAAGCAGATCATCCATCGCAAGATGCTCGTCAAGGAATTCCTTATTCAGGCAATCAACAAGGGCAGCAACGATATAGGCAAGGTACACATGACCGTAGAACACGACGGCGTAAGCTACTACGGCTTCTCGGCCAACACCGACATCGTGGCAGCCAGTGCCGAAGCCTTCATTGACGCCATCAACAAGTTTGTTCACTGATAATAATATCTATTCAATATGGCCAATACTTTGTTTGACAAAATCTGGGATGCCCATGTGGTCAACCGCATCGAGGGTGGTCCCGACCAATTATACATCGACCGCCACTATTGCCACGAGGTTACGAGTCCTCAGGCATTCGACGGTCTGCGCAACCGCGGGCTGAAGGTGTTCCGTCCCGAACGCACGGTATGTTCACCCGACCACAACATCCCCACTCTCAATCAGGACAAGCCTATCGCCGATCCGGTATCGCGCAAGCAGGTGGAGACGCTTACCCGCAACGCCGAAGAGTTCGGACTGACTCTTTACGGCCTCGGTCATCCTAAAAACGGCATCATCCATGTCATCGGCCCAGAGAACGGCCTTACGCTGCCCGGCGCTACTATCGTGTGCGGCGACAGCCACACTTCGACCCACGGCGCATTTGGTGCGGTGGCATTCGGCATCGGTACCTCAGAGGTAGAGATGGTGCTTGCATCACAGTGCATCCTGCAGCCCAAGCCCAAAAGCATGCGTATCAATATCACCGGCAAGCTGCGCCCCGGCGTTACGGCCAAGGACGTTGCCCTCTACATCATCGCCAAGATGACTACCGGAGGAGCTACCGGCTATTTCGTTGAATATGCCGGCGACGTGATCCGCGACATGAGCATGGAAGAGCGCATGACCGTGTGCAACCTCTCTATCGAGATGGGTGCCCGCGGAGGTATGATCGCTCCCGACGAGACAACTTTCGAATATGTGAAAGGACGCGAGAATGCACCGAAGGGCGCTGACTGGGACAAGGCCGTGGAATACTGGCGCACACTCCCCTCTGACTCGGATGCCGTATATGACCGCGAGGTTACCTTCGATGCAGCCGACATCGAACCGCGCATAACCTTCGGAACCAATCCCGGGATGGGCATCGGTATCACCGAGACTATCCCCGCCTACGATGGCGATGAGAGCGGACGGGCAAGCTATCGCAAGGCTCTTGACTACATGGGCTTCAGCGAGGGAGAAAAGCTTGAGGGACATCCGGTGGATTATGTGTTCCTCGGCAGCTGTACCAACGGCCGCATCGAGGACTTCCGGGCTTTTGCATCGGTAGTGAAAGGGCGCAAGAAGGCTCCCAACATCACGGCATGGCTCGTGCCCGGATCATGGCAGGTTGCCGATCAGATCAAGGCCGAGGGTATCGACAAGATACTCGAAGAGGCCGGATTCGAACTCCGCCAGCCGGGTTGCTCGGCATGTCTTGCGATGAATGAAGACAAGGTACCGGCCGGTAAACTCGCCGTGTCGACCTCCAACCGTAACTTCGAGGGCCGTCAGGGTCCCGGCTCACGTACCATACTCGCAGGCCCGCTTGTGGCCGCTGCCACAGCCGTAACCGGTGTGCTTACTGATCCGCGAACCCTCTAACCCCACTCCATTACTACGATGAAAGAAAAATTCAGCATCATAACGTCGACATGCGTTCCTCTGCCTATGGAAAATGTCGATACTGACCAGATAATACCCGCGCGCTTCCTGAAAGCAACTTCGCGCGAAGGTTTCGGCGACAACCTGTTTCGTGACTGGCGCTATGACAAGGACGGCAATCCCATCGCCGACTTTGTACTCAACGATCCCACTTACGGAGGATGTGTGCTCGTGGCAGGCAAGAATTTCGGTTCAGGCTCAAGCCGCGAACATGCCGCATGGGCCATCCATGACTACGGCTTCCGCGTAGTGGTGTCGAGCTTCTTCGCCGATATCCACAAAAACAATGAGCTTAACAGTTTTGTACTGCCCGTGGTAGTCAGCGAGGAATTTCTTTCGGAACTCTTCGCTTCGATAGCAAGCGATCCGAAGACACAGGTGACAGTAGATCTGCCTGCTCAGACCATAACCAACATGGCCACTGGCCGCACCGAGACATTTGACATAAATCCGTATAAGAAGCACTGCCTCATGAACGGACTCGATGACATCGACTATCTTCTCTCAAAGAAAGCCGACACCGAGGCCTGGGAAGCTGCCCGCTGATACTGAAACATGTACATAGAGATAATGGATACAACACTCCGCGACGGCGAACAGACGTCGGGAGTGTCTTTTTCAACATCCGAAAAACTGGGTCTCACCCGCCTGCTGATAGGCGAGCTGCATGTGCCGCGTGTGGAGATTGCGTCGGCGCGTGTCAGCGACGGTGAGCGCGACACAACCCGTGAAGTGTGCCGGTGGGCCGAGCGCACGGGTCATCTCGACAGCATCGAGATACTCGGTTTTCTCGACGGCGGCAAGTCGATAGAATGGCTGCAGTCGGCCGGATGCAAGGTGCTCAACCTGCTGTCAAAAGGCTCGGAGAAGCATTGCATTCACCAGCTCCATCTCACTCCACAGCAGCACATCGACGCAATCCGCGACGAGGTAAAGCGGGCGGTGGACGCCGGGCTGCAGGTCAACCTGTATCTGGAGGACTGGTCCAACGGCATCAAGAGCTCGCCTGACTATCTGTTTAACCTGATGGATGCCATCAAGGATGAGCCGATCAAGCGCTTCATGCTGCCCGACACACTCGGTATTCTCAACCCTACCGAGACATTCCGCTACGTCAGCGAGATGGTAAAACGCTATCCTGACCTGCACTTTGACTTCCATGCCCATAATGACTATGACATGGCCACGGCCAACGTGTATTCCGCTGTCATGGCAGGCGCCAAGGGTGTGCATGCCACGGTCAACGGTCTCGGAGAGCGCGCCGGCAACGCCACCTTCTCAAGCGTGGTGTCGGCCCTTCACGACCATCTGGGCTGTACCACAGGCATCGACGAGTCAAAGATATGCAAGGTAAGCAGCATTGTCGAGTCGTTCTCGGGTATGCTCGTACCCCCCAACAAGCCAATTATCGGCGAGAATGTCTTCACCCAGTGTGCCGGCGTGCATGCCGACGGTGACAACAAGCACAATCTTTACTACAACGACCTCCTGCCTGAACGCTTCGGCCGTGAGCGTGAATATGCGCTCGGCAAGACCGCCGGCAAAGCCAATATAGTGAAAAATCTTGAGGCGCTCGGCATCGAGCTTTCCGAGTCAAACATCCGCAAGGTGACCCAGCGCGTGATAGAGCTGGCCGACAAGAAAGAGCTTGTCACTCAGGGCGACCTGCCCTACATCGTGGCCGACGTACTGAAGCACTCCGGAGTGCCCGACAAGGTGAAGATCGTCAACTATACCCTCAATCTGTCACACGGACTGCGCCCCACGGCCACCGTCAAACTGATGATAGATGGCAAGGAGTATCAGGAGACTGCCGCCGGCGACGGTCAGTATGACGCTTTCATGAAAGCGATACGGGCCATCTACCGCGACAAGCTCAACCACGAGTTTCCGCGTCTGGTCAACTATTCGGTCAACATTCCTCCGGGCGGCCGCACCGACGCTCTCGTACACACCGTGATCACCTGGGAATATTACGGTCGTGTCATCAAGACCCGCGGCCTTGACGCCGACCAGACCGAGGCTGCCATCCAGGCCACCCAGAAAATGCTCAACATCATCGAAATATTATAAACACTTACGCTATATGAACTTTAAGATTGCAGTATTGCCGGGCGACGGTATCGGTCCGGAGATCTCGGCGCAGGGCGTCGACGTTATGGCTGCGGTATGTGACCGCTTCGGCCATACAGTTGAATTTAACTATGGCATCGTAGGAGCAACCGCCATTGACGAGGTAGGTGATCCGTTCCCTCAGGCTACCTATGAGCTGTGCCGCGACAGTGACGCAGTGCTATTCTCGGCTGTGGGCGATCCGAAATTTGACAATGATCCCTCGGCCAAGGTGCGTCCCGAACAGGGCCTGCTGGCAATGCGTAAAAAACTCGGACTCTTTGCCAACATACGTCCCGTTACCACTTTCAAGTGTCTGCTCGACAAGTCGCCGCTCCGTGCCGACATTGTAGAGGGTGCCGACTTCATCTGCATCCGCGAACTCACCGGCGGTATGTACTTCGGCGAGAAGCATGAGGGTGATGATTACGCTTTTGACACCAACTATTACTCACGCAAGGAGATCGAACGCATCCTGAAAGTGGCGTTTGAATATGCCGGACGCCGCCGCAAGCACCTTACTGTCGTTGACAAGGCAAATGTACTCGCCTCATCACGCCTGTGGCGTAAGGTTGCGCAGGAGATGGAGTCACAGTATCCAGGCATTACTGTCGACTACATGTATGTCGACAACGCTGCAATGCGCATGATCCAGGATCCGCGCTTCTTCGACGTCATGGTCACCGAGAACACTTTCGGCGACATCCTCACCGATGAAGGCTCCGTCATCTCAGGCTCCATGGGTCTGCTCCCCTCGGCCTCTACCGGCGAGTCAACCCCTGTATTCGAGCCCATCCATGGTTCATGGCCCCAGGCCAAGGGTCTCAACATCGCCAATCCGCTTGCACAGATCCTGTCGGTAGCCATGCTATTCGAGTATTTCGGCTGCAACGAAGAGGGCGCACTCATACGCCGCGCTGTCGATGCTTCGCTTGACGAAGGCGTCAGCACCCCCGACATCACCGGCCCCGACGGCATCCAATACGGCACACGCGAGGTAGGCGCATGGATAGTCAACTACATCGCCAACGCAAAATAATCCCGCATAAAAATACATCAGTCAGTTACCCCAAAGTCCTATCCGACTTTGGGGTAACTCATTTCATCTCAACCCATAT
>CAZIPQ010000056.1:0-15272 GCA_964541165.1 uncultured Muribaculum sp. | reverse complement strand
GTCTGAATATTTATTTTACAATCAGCAGATAGTAGTTTTTCTTACCTTTCTGCACGAGGATGTATTTTCCTGCGATAAGGGCATCCTCAGTTACAGGCAGATTGATGTCGGTAACCTTCTCCTTGTTGATTGACAGTCCGTTTTGCTGAGCCAGCTTGCGGAGTTCGCCCTTGCTGGGGAATATCTTGGCTTTCTCGGTCAGCATGTCGGCCCATTTTACCTCACCGTTGAGATCGGCGCGGTCAATCTCATATTTGTCGACACCCTCAAATATATCAAGCAGTGTCTGCTCGTCGATAGCGCGCAACTTGTCACCGGCATGATTGCTGAACAGGATCTGTGATGCCTCTACGGCTGCTTCGTAATCCTCGGCTGAATGTACCATAGTGGTGACTTCCTTGGCAAGGCGCTTCTGCAGCGGACGCAGACCGGGATCCTTTGCCTGCTCGGCGATAAGTTCCTCTACCTCTTCCTGTGATAGGCTGGTAAATATCTTGATGTAGCGGGCGGCATCCTCATCGCTCACATTGAGCCAGAACTGATAGAATTTGTAAGGCGAGGTATAGCGGCGGTCAAGCCATACGTTACCGCTCTCGGTCTTGCCAAACTTGGTGCCGTCGGCCTTGGTGATAAGCGGACATGTGATGCAGAATGCCTCATTTTCATTGCCGAGAGTACGGCGAATGAGCTCTGTACCGGTGGTCATGTTACCCCACTGGTCGCTACCGCCTACCTGAAGCTTGCAGCCCTTGGTCTCATACAGGTGCAGGAAGTCGTAACCCTGAAGCAACTGGTAAGTGAACTCAGTGAACGACAGACCATCGCGGGCCTCGCCGTTAAGACGCTTCTTCACCGAGTCCTTGGCCATCATATAGTTGACTGTAATATGCTTGCCGACAGTACGGGCAAAGTCGAGGAAAGTAAACTCCTTCATCCAGTCATAGTTGTTGACAAGCTCGGCACGGTTGGGAGCATCGCTGTCAAAGTCGAGGAAGCGTGACAGCTGAGCCTTGATTGCCTCCTGATTGTGACGCAGCGTGGCTTCATCAAGAAGATTACGCTCGGCCGATTTTCCCGAGGGATCGCCGATCATGCCGGTTGCACCGCCAACGAGAGCGATAGGCTTATGGCCGCAACGCTGGAAATGACGCAGCATCATCACTCCGCAAAGATGGCCTATATGGAGAGAATCAGCAGTGGGATCAATGCCCAGATAACCCGTCACCTGTTCTTTTTCGAGCAGTTCTTCTGTACCGGGAATCATTGTGTGGAGCATACCTCTCCACTTGAGTTCTTCTATAAAATTCATCAGTATCTATAGATTAATGTATAATATCGGCTGCAAAATTACTCATTTCCTACGACATACCGAGACTTGCAACACAAAAAATTGACTACCTTTGCAAAATGAACCAACCACTTTTACATCTTGACAGCCCTACGCTGCGCTATATCGGGGTCACGCTTGACAATCCTTACCGCATCACTCTGCACGGCGGCATTACAGTAGTCATAGGCCCAAACGGAAGCGGCAAGTCAACTCTAGCCCGAATTATTGAAAAAGGATGGAATATCGCCACCAACTCCATAAAGGCTCCCGAAGGGCGTCCCACGGTCAAAGTCATTGAATTCAACGACATACACTCACTTACAGGCGCAAAGGCCGAGTATTATCAGCAGCGCCACGAAGCGACGATGAATGACGAGGTGCCTGACGTGGCCACGGTGTTTGCCGACAAGATCGATGATCCGCTGTGGCAGCGGCTGTGCGACGCGCTTCATCTGGCCGATATCGCCGACAAGCGGATTAACTTCCTGTCAAGCGGTGAGCTCAGGAAACTATTGATAATAAATGCGCTGATGGATCGTCCTGACCTGCTGATCCTGGACAATCCCTACATAGGGCTCGACGCTCCGTCACGCCGATTGCTTGATGATGCCATATCCGAGATTTGCGGTCAAGGCACCAATGTGATGCTGCTGATATGCGATCCGGATGAAATTCCGGCGTCGGCCAATACCGTCATTCCGATGTATGACATGACAATAGGACGGCCGATCGACTGCACGGGCCGGAGCATGGATGAGATCCGCGCAGAGGTGATGCCGATAATGGACTACGAGATAGATCTTGACAGTCTCCCCGACAAAGTCACTCCGGAAGGAACACCGTTTGAAACGGCACTATGCATGCGCGACTGCAATGTCACATACGGTACCCGCCCCATCATAGCGGGAGAGTCGTGGACAGTGAAACGCGGTGAACGATGGGCTCTCAGCGGCCCGAACGGAAGCGGAAAGTCGGTACTGCTAAGCCTTATAAACGCCGATAATCCTCAGGCTTACCACAATGACATCACCCTTTTTGACCGTCGACGCGGTACGGGCGAATCAATCTGGGACATAAAGCGGCGCATCGGCTATGTATCGCCGGAGATGCACCTGTTTTTCCGCCACACCGGCACATTGACCGAAGTAGTGGCTCAGGGACTGCGCGACACAGTGGGAGGTTATGGCCGTATACCGCAGGCCGACATTGACACGGCCATGCAATGGCTAACTTTTTTCGGAATGGAGGATCTCGCCGACCGCCGCTACTCCACCCTGTCGGCAGGACAGCAGCGACTCGCACTCATAGCCCGGTCACTTATCAAGCAGCCTGATCTGCTCATCCTCGACGAGCCTCTTCACGGACTTGACGCACCGCGCAAACGGGCCGTAAGGAGCGTGATCGACCGTATGGCCGAACTCACCGGATGCACCCTGATTTACGTGACCCACTGCCCCGAAGAGGTGCCGCAATGTGTCACTCACACGAAGACATTGAAAAAATTACAACAATAACGCCTCATTCAGCCAAAATTCACGATTTATACACTTGCCATAACGTAACTTTTTTGTAACTTTGGCAGGATTAAGACTATCAGGAATGATGAAACGTAAATTCGTCACGTTAATGCTCGTGCCGCTCTTGCTGGCCGGATGCCGCAACGCAACTTCAGGTTCTGCCGCCCAGGCCTCCGGCGAACCGACCGACACCATCAAGCCTGTCGTGATTTTCAGTGGCGACAGTGCCTATCGCTCGATTGAGCGTCAGCTTGAGTTCGGACCGCGTATACCGGGTTCGCAGGGTCACGCCGATTGCCGCGACTATATCGTAAATTCACTTAAACGCTATGGCGCCGACTCCATCATCATCCAGTCAGCGGAGGTAAAGAACTTTCTCGACCAGACAATTCCGATATACAACATCATGGGCCGTTACAATGTCGAGGCCGACAAGCGTATTCTGTTGCTCACACACTGGGATACACGTCCATGGGCCGACAGCGATCCGGAGATGGCTAACCGTGACAAGCCAGTGCCGGGAGCCAACGACGGCGCAAGCGGCGTAGGTATCCTCATCGAACTCGCCCGACTGCTGCAGCAGAAAGATCCGGCGGTCGGTGTCGACCTGCTGTTTGTCGATGGCGAGGATTCAGGCTCGACCGGAGGCTGGAACCGTAACGACGAGACCTGGTGTCTCGGCACCCAGTACTGGGTCGAGCACATGCCCTATCCTGCCGACGAGCTGCCTGAATATGCCATCCTCCTTGACATGGTAGGCGGAACAGACGCCAAATTCTTCCGCGAGTACGTAGCCGAGCAAAACGCAGCCGACATCAACACAAAAGTGTGGAGCGTGGCTGAAGCCTCGGGTTACGGCGACCGCTTCATCAACAATGTACGCGGCGGCATCATTGACGACCATTTATTCGTAAACCGCGCCGGCATACCGGCTATCGACATAATCGAGTGTGGCAACGAGGCAACCGGTACGTTCCCACCCAACTGGCACACTATCCACGACGATATCACAGGCATCGACAAGGCTACCCTCAAGGCTGTAGGCCAGACCGTTGCCAACACCATATATCTTGAACGAAAATAATCACAATCAGCAATGACAATCAACGAAAAGCAAGACGCCATCATAGAGGAGTTCGCCGATATCGACGACTGGATGGATCGCTATGCATATATCATCGACCTCGGCAACCAGCTCCCCGAACTGCCTGAACAATATCGCGCCCCTCAGTATCTTATCGAAGGATGCCAGAGCCGGGCGTGGCTTCATGCCGACCTCACTCCGGAAGGCGTGATCGACTTCCAGGCCGACAGTGACGCACTCATAGTAAAAGGCATCATCAGCCTGCTGCTCCAGGTGCTGTCAGGCCACACTCCGAAGGAAATCATGGATGCCGACCTGTATTTCATCGACCGCATCGGTCTTGCCGAGCATCTGTCACCTACGCGCAGCAACGGCCTCGCCGCGCTCGTAAAGCAGATCAAGCTCTATGCCGTGGCTTACAACGAGCTTGAGCAGAAACACTGACGACTACATTTCAATTATTTATAATCTAATAAACCAGTAATCACATGTTTAATCAACCCAAGGGACTCATTCCGGCAGCGCTCAGCAACATGGGCGAACGTTTCGGATTCTACGTCATGATGGCAATCCTGACCCTGTTCCTGATGTCAAAATTTGACCTCACCGGAGCACAGGCAGGCGCGCTTTACTCGACGTTCTATTGTGCTATCTACATTCTGGCCCTCGTGGGCGGTGTCATCGCTGACAAAACCAAAAACTACAAGGGAACCATCATCGCCGGTCTTCTCGTAATGAGCCTCGGCTATGCGCTCCTCGCCATTCCGGCACTTATCACCACCGAGGCTATCGCTCTCGGCGCACTGCTTGTAATAGCATTCGGCAACGGCCTTTTCAAGGGCAACCTCCAGGCTGTCGTAGGCCAGCTCTATGATGATCCGAAGTGGAGCCACAAGCGCGACTCAGGCTTCCAGATCTTCTACATGTTTATCAACATCGGCGGCTGTATAGCTCCGTTTGTAGCCGTATGGGTGCGCAACACGTTTGTGAAGCTTCAGGGCTATGCTTACAACGCCGACCTGCCCGGTCTGTGCAACGCATATCTTGCCGAGCGTGAGGTTAACACTGACATATTCCTCGAATATGCCAACCAGGTATCGCAGACCGAGGTCAATCTGGCCACTCTCCATGACTTTGCCACCAGCTATCTTCAGGCATTCAATACCGGCTTCCACTATGCATTCTCTGTGGCCATCGTGGCAATGCTGATATCGCTCGTGATCTTCCTCTGCTACAAGCGTGTGCTTCCCACTCCCGGAGCCAAGAAGCCCGGTGCCACAGCTGCCGACAAGGCCGAGATACGCCAGTCGGCCAAGGAGATCAAGCAGCGCATCCTCGCCCTCATGGCCGTGTTCGGTGTAGTTATCTTCTTCTGGTTCTCATTCCATCAGAACGGTCTTACACTCACCATGTTTGCCAAGGATTACACAGTACTTGAATTTGCCGGCACACAGCTATCAGCCGAAATCTTCCAGTCGATCAATCCTTTCGTGGTTGTGTTCCTCACTCCGGTCGTAATGTGGTTCTTCTCGATGCTCGCCGCACGCGGTAAAGAGCCCTCTACCCCCCGCAAGATCGCCATCGGTATGGGTATAGCCGCTGTAGCTTACGTCGTTATGGCCGTAGCATCTATCGGTCTTCCCTCACAGGCCTCACTTGCCGGAGCTCCCGTACCCGCCTCCGAGCGTGTCACTCCGCTTGTGCTGTTCAGCGTTTACTTCATCCTCACCATCGCCGAGCTCTTCATCTCGCCCCTCGGCTTGTCGTTCGTATCGAAGGTTGCTCCGGCTCATCTCCAGGGCCTCATGCAAGGCTGCTGGCTCGGCGCGACTGCCGTCGGCAACGCCTGCCTGTTCCTCGGCGCCCTCATGTACCAGAACATATCGCTTGCCTCGACATGGAGTGTATTTGCGATAGTATGTTTCATCTCAATGGGTGTCATGCTCTGCATGGTCAAGTGGCTTGAACGTGTCGCCAAGTAGTATTCATTCATCACATCAATAACCCTACCGATTATGTTTAAAAATCAACCGGCAGGTCTGTATGTCCTTGCGCTCGCCAACACCGGCGAGCGCTTCGGCTATTACACCATGCTTGCCATCTTCCTGCTGTTTCTTCAGGCAAAATTCGGGTTTGACGCCACTGTGTCAGGCCAGATCTATGCCGGCTTCCTCGCACTTGTCTACTTCATGCCTCTCGTAGGCGGTTGGGTGGCCGACAAATGGAGCTTCTCAAAATGTGTGGTCACCGGTATGGCCGTCATGTTTATCGGTTATATGGTCATGGCCATTCCTACCGACATCCGCAGCACCTCGTCGCTGGCTATCCTGATCGCCGCACTTGTGCTCATCGCCATAGGTACGGGCCTCTTCAAGGGCAACCTTCAGGTAATGGTGGGCGACCTGTACAACACACCCCGCTACTCGGGCCAGCGCGATGCCGCCTTCTCGCTCTTCTATATGGCCATCAACATCGGCTCGATGTTTGCTCCGATGGCAGCTACCGCGATGTGCAATCTCGCCCTCAATGCCAAAGGCCTTACCTACGTAGCCACCCTCCCCGCGGCCTGCAACGCCTATCTTGACGGCGCAGAAAACGGTGCCGAGCTTATCGACATAGTGACCTCGGCCGGCATGACAATCGGTAATTCGGCAGCTGACTTCGCTTCCAACTACATCACTACCCTGTCGACAGGCTACAGCTACGGATTTGCCGTTGCCTGTGCGTCGCTCATCGTCAGCTTCCTTATCTACTTCCTCGGACGTCGCACCTATGCCCACATCATCACCGACAGCAAGAGCGGCAACGCATCGGCAGCAGCAACCGCCGCAGGCCCGCAGCTCACTCCCGCACAGACCCGCCAGCGCGTCGTGGCCCTGCTGCTTGTATTTGCCGTGGTGATCTTCTTCTGGATGGTATTCCACCAGAACGGCGCTACACTCACCGAGTTTGCCAAGACCTGTACTTCGCCTGACGCAGGCGGCTGGACCCGCATTGGCTTTAACGTATGGGCGCTTCTCAGCATCGCGGTAGGCGTGTATGCACTGTTCAGCATGTTCCAGAGCCGCAGCACACTCAGCCGCCTCATATCGGCCGCAATACTTGTGCTGGCCGGCGTCGCCGTATACTATTTCTACACCATCACCCCCGATCCGCTCACCGGCATCCAGCCACAGCAGTATCAGCAGTTCAACCCCTTCTACGTGGTTGCCCTCACCCCCGTGTCGCTCGCCATCTTCGGCTGGCTGTCACGCCGAGGCAGTGAGCCGTCGGCACCACGCAAGATCGGCTACGGTATGCTCATGGCCGCCGTTGCCTACGGAGTCATGATGATAGGCTCATGGCACCTTGCCGGCACCTACGGCAATCTGTCGTCCAACTGGCTTATCACCACTTACTTGCTCCTCACCTTCGCCGAGCTGCTGCTCTCGCCCATGGGCATCTCATTTGTCAGCAAGGTGGCACCTCCCAAGCTCAAGGGCTCGATGATGGGAGGATGGTTTGCCGCAACCGCCATCGGCAACTACCTCGTGTCGATCCCCATGCTGCTGTGGGGCAAGATCTCCGTGGCCATGCTGTGGGGCATCCTCATCCTCATCTGCCTTGTGTCGGCCGCCTTCATCTTCTCGATCATGCGCAAGCTTGAAGCCGCAACCGCCGACACCCCCGCCCCCGCCAGCCTCGAAAACGTCGAGGACGACGCCATCTGATCACCCAGATAAAAAGCACCGTCCATTCAGACGGTGCTCCAAAATATTTTGTAAATTAATTACAAAGCCTCGGATAAAGTGCATAACGCGTTCTTTATCCGAGGCTTTCTTTTTCTATCCACACACTTGCAATTATCCCAGATCAACCATTAATAGCGTATATTTTTAATCATATAGATAATATCATCTTCTATATTATTGATCACATTAGTGTCCCGCTCTGCGGCAAGGAATCTCACTTTTCCTGCGACTACAATCGAGGCAGAATCAGTAGCAGCAAATTGTATAGGTAATTTACCCTCGGGAGTTTTCATTACCCACCCGGATATGCTGTCGGCAGCAACATATTTTATATCGTAATAAAACGTATCGATGTTCTTGTCAATTATATTTATACGATTAGTATAGGCTTTCATTACCCGGGCTGTATCATTGAGGGTTAATACATCAATATCAAGCAGGACATCGTTGACACTGTCCCTATATGAAGCATTGTACACATCAGGAAGGACACTTATCTTCTCAATTGTCATGGCTGAATTAAGCAAGATATGGCACGGCAGATCTTCCGATTCGTGGTATTCCACCTCACGGACTTTCTGTGTAGACGTACCACAACCCATAACAGCCAACAATAAAATTATCGGTATAATTAAACGCATGCTATATGTTCAGTTAATTAAGAGAGCCGCACTCACTGGAAGCACGGCTCTCTATTAATCAGTAATCAGAAAAATCAATCATGATTCCAGAAAGTTTCAGGTGTACGGTCGCGCCAACGGGTATCACCAATGCCTTTCTTATAAATTTCATGATTCATTACCTTGTCAGTCTTGTTATAGAACAGACCGTTGAATGATTCACGGTTGTGCATTCGCGGATCACCATCCTTGTAAGGAGGATTAGGCGACTGCATTAGTTCGGTAGGCAGGATAGGCTGAGCACCTACACGGATCACGAGATCACCACCTTCGACAAGACCGGGATTAAGGCTGGTAAACAGACCCAGACTCTGCTTTGTCGCAGAAAATCCGCGTACACTACATATCTTATCATCAGCCTGCTGATCAGGATCCCAACTGCTGCCGTAATTGTCATAGATATCCAGAACTATTTCATCATAAGGCTCAGAATTGATGGTGCGGATATCTGCAAGTGCAAGATTCATAGCACGGGTATCATCGGGATCCTTAGCCTGAATGAACAGGTTGTTATGGACATGGAATTCTGTACCACCGGGAATATAACGGAGGCCAAACAGAGGCTGATTATTTTTACGAGTGTTAAAATTAAGGAATGTATTATTTTCAACTGTGAAGCACCACTGATGAGTTGAGGGCCATGCATTGGCTTTATCCTTGTCATGGAACAGACGTCCATGCGGCGAGTCAATGAATGTATTTCCACGTAAGATGATATTACGGAAAATATTAGAACGTATGTTAGCGGCCTCATTACCGTGGAACCAGTTATAGCCGTCACCATTGGCATCATAATAACCGCAGTTCCATATCACACAATTTTCAACGATAACCTTGTCAAAGACTTTCTTAGTCGAACCCTGCGCACGCATAAGTCCACCGCGGATAAGATTCTGGAATGAACAGTTACGTATCTGGTAGCTATTAAACGTAGCGGCCAGAGAGCTCGCGCTACAGTTAGCGAAGTAGTTACCCGAACCACTTGAATTGTTATTCTCGGCATAGTTGACCGCGAGAGGCGAATCAAAGTCGATATCCTCAAATATCAGATCGAGTACATTAATCGGCGCGTCACCGGTCTGTTCCGTCTTGGTCATACCGAACGAGAAGTTAGCAGTTCTCACGCCACCGTTTACCTTACGTATACCACCGAGGAATACCTTCGCACGCAAACCCTTGCGGGCATCTTCCTGACGAGTACGCAGTGTAAGACCCTTTGAGATCTCAACATTTGTGTCAATATAGTAGTTCTTACCACCTTCAAGTTCAAATATCTGGCCTTCGGCAAGTTCGCTATTCTTCATGAAGTTGACCAATACAGTGTCCAACAACTGACACTTATATTCATGAGCTTCAGGAATTGTATCATTCTGCCATTCGCACTTTATAAGAATGGGATCACCGGGGATGCCTGATGTACGCGGAGCACAGATATTGTATGTAGCATCCACATCAACCGGAATGGTACGATCCCATAGATCTACCTGGTATGAAGAGTTAGCGTCGAGATTGTCAACAACCACACCGTTCTCAAACTCTTCTGCAGAAAGCTGATACCATGACCATTTCGGATCAATTTTGGCATCAGGGTTGTTAGGAGCGGGCTTTACTGTCAAATACTGGGCAATGAAGTTTCCGTTTTCATCTACATTAAAATTAGTCTTGAAGCCTTCATCACCACCAGCATTTGCAAAGCTGAGGTCAAAATTAACCTTAAACGATGTAGTGGTTCGGTCAGATATAGTTACAACCTCCGGAACGGGATAAACATCCTCACGGGCTGCAGTGGGAATTGCCATATAGTCATTATTTTCACGCTGACCACCATATCCGTACCATTTCGAATGGTAGCCCTCACCTTTCGGCGACAGTGTACGTATGGCAAAATGATAGGCAACGCCATAATTAAGGTCTTTGAGATCCATTTCAAGGACATCGGGGCCTACTATGGTGTCAAGAATTATATTGTCAGGATTTTCGAATCCTGTAGCCTCCCACACAGTCGGGCCCGCCATACGGATCTGATATCCGGCAGCATTGTCGACACCGTACCAAGCAAGGTGGATGTCATTCTCTATGGCCTGACACCGGTATTCGTCAGCATCTCCGCGATTGGTATTGACATTGGTACGGAACAGCGTCATGAAAGCACGGTCGATATTCATATCCTCATCAGGACCGATTATATCATCATCCTTGCATGAAAATACCGACAACGACGCCAACGCGATCATCGAACTGTATATGAATTTATTTTTCATAAGTGTATTCTCTAAATCAATTATTTATAACCGTAATAATTTACATAGCTACCGGTTGCATCCTGAATAGCCTGACGCGGATAAGGTATTATGTACCGCGCTACCGGCAGAGTAGAGGGAATGTCGTCAATACGCTCGGGATTTCCGTCACGCACTATGTAAACTTTACCCTCATCATCGGAATAAACATATCCGGCAAGCGAATAACAGAGGTCACCCTTAGGAGCAGTATCACTGATCCAGTTGCCATACATCGCATTCATGATGTAGTTACCCATTTCAGCGGGACGCTGAGTTCCATACATATTGAATATATGAAGCATACGCACCGATTTGTTGGGGAATGACTCAACATTCAGATTGCTGAAATCAGTCTTATGTGTGTACACCAGTGCAGGTATGTTATCCCATTTCTCATCAGTTTCATTCTCTGTATCATACAGCGAGGCATAAGCCGACGGAGTAGTAAACATATAGGATGCTCCGGCTACCTCAGCAACACCGGCATAGCGAAGGAATGTGTACATAAGCACTTCATTGTAGATATTGTTGCGTACAAGATCTCGCCAGCGCATGTTTTCGCCTGCAAACTCAAATTTACGTTCATCAAGCACAGCTTTCAGGAAACGATCCTTTGAAACACTCATACGGGCAATATATCCGTCAACTTTATCGCCGGCATTCGCGGCACCTCGGAATGCACGTTCACGTACCTGACGCAGCGCATTTTTAGCTGTTTCTCCATTCGGACCGTTTACGCCGTCCTCGAGTTCGTTAACAGCCTCGGCATACATCAGCAGCACGTCGGTATAGCGCATGTAAGGATAATTGAAGCCTGTGTTGCCGGTAGAGGTCTTACCAAGCGGTGAGCTACTCCACATTTTTGACCACTTATTGTTATAGTTAGCATACGCGTCGGGTTCAAAGATAGGTTCTCCATCCTTGTTATATTTCCACAGTCCGAAAATATAGTCACGGCGAACATCCTCCGGATCAAACATATACTTGGCCAGCGCACTTACCTTTGCACCACCCTTGACTTCTCCATAATTATAATATGATCCTGTTTCACTGATTTCACAGGCATTACCATGCTGATAGCCTACACAACCTGATACGCTTTCACCAAAAGGCCATTCAAACATCACGTCGTCAGAAGCATCAGGTGTCATTCCGTTAGTACACTCATCAACAAAGACTTTACAATAATCTTTAGTAAGAGCATGGGTACCTGAAGTCATGACGCTATCACAATATTCACGAGCGATATCATAGTACTCGCGGTAATTGGATATACGCTCCATCTTTCCGTAACTCATCGGGTTGTTCTTGTCAGGCATCAGCGAATATCCGCCACAGGTCATGGCAAGGCGGGCAATGAGTCCCCATGCCAATTCTTTGCTCGGACGCTCAACCATATCCTTAAGCTCGTTTGCGAACTTCATACCGGCTGAGGCAACCTTCAGATCCTTTATAAGAGTATCAAGGACCTCATGGCGGTCAACTACCGGGAAGATTTCTTTAGTATTATATGATGGCTCAAGTGAGAAAGGTATATCACCGAAATACCACACCAAATCATGATAGAATATGGCACGCAGTGCTACCGCCTCACCGTACATCTGGAGACATTCCTCATCACCATCGGTATAAAAATCCGATTTCTTTACCTGATCGATAAAGATGTTGGCGTGCTCGATGCTCTCATAAAGAGCATCCCACAGCTTCTTGCCTTCGCTACCCTCATCATCACATTCAAGACGTCGATAATTATTATGAGTAGTGCCTACAACACCACTGCTGTTTACAAAATCTATGTCGCTGTTAAGCTGGAATGTCATGATAAGAGCCTGTCCGTAGGCATTACCTGACATGGCCTTGGCATATATTCCCTTCAATGCGGCCGACATCTCGTCTTTTGAGCTATATACATAGTCAAAGTCGAATTTTGACGGTGTCTCGACCTCCAGGTAATCCTCGCACGAGGCAAGACTTGTGGCGACAAGACCGGCAATTAATATATTACGTAATTTCATATCGTGTAATTTCATTTAAGGTTAGAATGTTACATTAACGCCTAATACATAGCCGCGTGAACGGGGATAGCGGTTGTAATCCCAGCTCGGTTTAAGTCCGCTCATCACGTCTACCTCAGGGTCAAAGCCAGAGTAGTTGGTGATTATGAACGGATTGCTTACAGAGCCATAGAAGCGTAGACGCGACATACCGGCTTTCTTGGATATGCGCTCGGGGAGAGTGTAGCCCACTGTTATGTCGTTGCAACGCAGGAATGAACCATCCTCCACGAAATAGTCCATAGCTATGTTGGTATTGAAGTCAGCAGGGTTCCACATCGTGGCGTTAGCATTCAATTCCTTGAACATGTCGGCAGAGCCGTCAATGTAGGTATTGTTATAATATGAATCAGCTTTTCCGCGGAAAGTGTAGCGCCAGCGATCACCAGAGAACTTATTGAGTATATTGAAAAGGTTTTTCTCATTTGGGCTCTTATCCGATGAAGAAAGCGCCTGTGCTGTGGCGTTATATACATCAAAGTCAAGGAAGTAGGTGAAGTTGGCAGTGAAATCAAAGTTTCTGTAGCGGCCGTTAAGACCGAAACCGCCCTGAAGTTTCGGAGTAGTATTACCGATTTTCACACGGTCAGTCTCATCGATCACACCGTCGCCGTTGATATCCTTCAGCTTTACTTTACCAGGCATTGTAGCCGAGCCCACACTGTTGCTGTCAAGAATATTATTGATAACGGTACCTTCTTTCGGTACATTCAGGATGCCGTAACCACGACCATCGTCCTCAAACTCGTCAAACGAGTAAAGTCCATCATAAACGAAGCCATAGAGCAGACCCATCTGCTCACCTACCTTGAGGCAATAAACCTGCTGCTTGGGAGCATTGCGGGGAGCGTTCTCCCAAAGCACATCATCGCTACCGTTAAGCTTGTCGACCTTCATCGTATTGGCACCGAGTGTAAGGGTGGCACTAAGAGAATAGTCGCGGCCCTGAAGTATATCGCCGTCAATTGTAAGCTCGAAGCCCTTGTTGGTTATCTGACCGATGTTGCGCCACTGCTTGGCATAACCCGAATTGGTGAGTACCTGTGACTGATGAAGCAGGTCACTGGTGGTGTTCCAGTAAAGTTCAGGGGTAATACGCAGGCGTGAATTGAACATAGCAAGGTCAATAGCAAGGTTACGGGTAAGAGTAGTCTCCCACTTGATATGAGGATTGGGCAGGAATTCACTCATTCCATACCAGTTTTCGCCGTATTCGGGGTTATCACCGCCGAAGTCTGGACCACCGGTTGAGTTGAGATTATATGAATAGTTCCACATATCGGCCTTGGTAAGGTTCTTACCGGCCTTACCGATAGCCACACGCAGTTTAAGATTGCTGATGACAGGCTGAAGATCTTCCATGAACTTCTCTTCACTCATCACCCAGCCGGCTGACACCGATGGGAAGAAGCCCCATTTGTAACCGGGAGCGTAGAATGAGGTACCGTCCTCACGTGCTGTGAACGAAACGAGGTACTTGTGGTCATAGTTATAGTTGATCTGACCGAAGAAAGATGCCATGCGGTTAGGAGCACCAGTACTTGATGTTGATGACTGCTTAGCCGCCATACCCATCATAGACAGAGCCTTGTCGGCTGTAATGTCATGAGGGAATTCATAGTTCTGCATCACAGTCTTCTTATTCTCCTTGTTCTGGATTTCTTGACCGAGGAGGAAGTAGAAGTTGTTGCGGTCCTTGAGAGTCCAGTCATAGCTTACGGTATTGGTCCAGATATAGCGGTTGGCCTGGCTTTTTTCAATTGATGCAACAGGAAGATTATTGTGTTTGTTGGCCTCATCCGTTCCAACAGCATAGAATGCCTGTTTGTCGGCAAAAGATACGGCATAGGCTCCTTCGGTGCGCAGTGTGAGACCCTTTATCGGCTTCCATTCGAGCGATGCCTGATTGGTTATCTCATAACTGTGCTTCTTATAAAGATTGCGTTCTATGTCGCCGACAGGATTGGTATAAGCAAATATAGCTTCCTCGTCAGGATTGACAGTTGCCGGATCCCAGAATGCAAACTCACGCAGACCGTTGGTAGGACGATATTTCAGCACGTCGATGATACCACCGGTACCTACATGCTCACCACCCTCACCCTCGTCACGACGATAAGAGAACTTAGGATTAAAGGTAAAGGTCACCGTCTTGCTCAACTTTGCGTTGATCTTGGTGTTGATGTTGGTACGGCGCACGCCTGTTCCCATGATGATACCCTTGTCCTCGCTCTGAGTCATTGACACATTGAAGCGGGTGTTTTCGGTACCGCCGCCTATTGATACGTTGGCTGAGTAGCTGAGAGGAGTATTACCCATCACCTCATCCTGCCAGTCGTGGTTAGGGGCACGAAGATAGATATCATGGTCATAAGGATGGCCGAAATTAGAGCGATATACACGGAGTGCACTGTTTGAGGCAGAATTACCCTTGGCAACCGCACGCTCATACTGATAATCAACGAAGTCATAGGGGTCCATCAGGTCGAGCTGCTTCGAGATATGGCTGAGGGTGAGCGAACCGTTGAAGCTGACGGTTGTCTTGCCTTCCTTGGCGCTCTTGGTAGTTACCACAACTACACCGTTACCACCCT
>CAZIPQ010000055.1:0-15358 GCA_964541165.1 uncultured Muribaculum sp. | reverse complement strand
AGCACTTATCATGGACATCCTTGCGGAGATCCTCGTCATTTACTTCGTGGCAATATTCGCGCTTAACGGTCTTACCGGCTTCCTTGGCCAGTTCCATCTGTGCAACGCACTGTACCTTGATTGCATCGTGAGCAGCCTTGAGTGCAGCGAGAAGATCGCTTTCGCTTACCTCTTTCATCTCGCCCTCAACCATCATGATGTTATCGTAGGTAGCACCTACCATAAGCTCCATGTCGGCATTTTCAAGCTGGGCAAATGTAGGATTGATGACAAACTCACCGTTGATACGGGCCACACGTACTTCAGAGATAGGACCGTTGAAAGGAATGTCACTTACAGCCAGAGCTGCCGAGGCGGCAAGACCGGCCAACGAATCAGGCATCTCCTCGCCATCGGCTGAATACATAGTGATGTTGACAAAAGTGTCAGCATGGTAATTGTCAGGGAAAAGGGGACGCAGCACGCGGTCAACAAGGCGTGCAGTAAGGATTTCGTAATCAGAAGCGCGTCCCTCACGCTTCAAAAAGCCGCCGGGGAATCGTCCGTTAGATGAGAACTTCTCCTTGTACTCTACTTGCAAAGGCATGAAATCAACTCCTTCACCGGCTTCTTTAGCCGATACTACCGTTGCAAGAAGCATCGTGTTGCCCATGCGCAACTCTACCGCTCCATCGGCTTGCTTGGCCAGCTTACCTGTCTCAAGTGTGATGGTGCGTCCGTCACCGAGCTCGATGGTTTTTTTGATTGGGTTAGTCATAAATAGTTATCTGTTTCTATACTATATACAAAAATTGTGCAAATATACGAATTTTCTGGTGAAAACCGGGTAAACTATCCCTCTTTTTTTACAAAACTTAGCGCGCCTGCCACAGGTGATGGCAAGCGCGCTCCAAATATCGTAAAGCGGTCAAAATACCGGCCGCATGTTCTATTTATGCATTCTTTGCTTTTTCTTCAAGTATGGCGATAGCCATGTCATATATGGTAGTGTCGTCAAGAACCACTATACCTCCGTCAGGACCCGGCTCGATGTGTACACCCTGATTTTTACCGTTCTCGTAGTTGCAGCCTCCGAAGTAGTTGCGGACTGTCTGTACGGTGCAGTTAAGCTGGTCAGCTATCTTATGCATTGAGCCGTCGGGCAAACTGTCTTTGATGCGACGCAGATCGTTGAATGTGATTGTCTTTGTCATGATACTATAAGTTTTAGTGAGTAATTAATCAATTTAAATGGATGTTTTGCTAAAATTAGGTTTTATGTCGCAATTTTCCAAATTTTTGTACGGGAAACTTATGCTATGACGATAAAATTTTTCAGATCTTTTCGATAGCACTGCCTGATATCCAGGCTCGGTTGTGATTATCTACCTGAACGTCATACCATTTCACGACAGTGCTGTCGACGCGGGTCGACAGGGAGTCGAGAATGGTAACGACTGTACCCTCATGAAGCAGCATAGCCTCTTCCGAACGGTCTTTTGGAGCACGCGGAGAGGTACTCAGCATGGTTGACGGAACGATGATGACCGCTTCGGATGACGATGTGGAGTAACGGGTGGATTTAGCCGCAAGAATATTGGTGATGACGCATATCACAACCAGCAGAATTCCTCCGAAGAAACCGGTCTTGCGCAGGCGTATGTCGGATGTAAACACATATATTGCGATTGATCCGAGCAGCAATATGAAAGAGCCTATTGCAAATCCGGCCCACACATTACCGGGAACACGGCATGCGATTCCATTTATCGTGTTTGAGATAAACATGCCTTTGTCGCCGGGCTCATCAGTGATCTTTGTGTTGACAAATTTCAGGTTATCGCGTGCATCGGTATTTGACGGATCGAGTCGCAGTGCACGCTCGTAGTTAAGCACGGCACGTCCGAGCTGGCCCATACGGAAATAGCAGTTGCCGAGATTATAATACAGGTTGGTCGAAGTACCTTCAGTCGCCGCTATCTCATTGTAAAGCGCGGCAGCTGTGACAAAATCATCATTCATGTAGGCTGAGTCAGCCTCCTGGGTAAGATTGATTGCCGATGCCACACCTGCTACGGTAAGAAGCAGGAGAGTAATATAGTGTCTTAGTTTCATCGTTTTGCGCGTTTGATGCTGTCCATGCGGTTCATAACTTGTGAAGCCTCACGATAGATGACTTCTATCTCCTCGTTGCTGCGTGCCGGTGAGTAGCGTGCCATCTCGCAGTCATCGATTACATTGATGGCCGAAGCGATAACCTCCTGAGGTACTCCGTAGTCGGTCAGCTGACGGTCGATATTTTCACGTGTCAGCTGTGATGCCGGCATGCCGAGCTTGTCACTGAAATAGCCCCACATGGCACGCAGTATCTCTTCATAGAAGCGGTCATTGTCATGTGCGTCCATGAATTTCTTGGCTGTCTTAAGACGTCGGCGGGCCACCTTGTCAGCGTTGGCAAGACGCTGTCCTGCAATATCGGCGTTGAGCTTGAGCTGCTTGCGGTACAGGAGTATGCAGATGACCAGCAAGAGGGCAAGCACGATATATGAAGGCCAGTACCACCACTCATTGTAGTAGAATTTATGGGTCTTTTCAGTGTCAAGATCACCCATTTTGATGTGCAGGATATCGGTATTTTTAGTCGATATCGCCTGCTTGCCGACCACCGGTGCCGAGGAGCTGACAGTGGATCCCTGACGAACATTGATATTGTAGGGAGGAGTGGTCAGTGTGACATACTTGGCGGTGGATGGATCGAAATATACGAACTTATCGGCGCCGATGGTGAAGTCACCTACATTTTGCGGCACGAAAGTGTATTCGACGGTCATGCTGCCGGTAACATTGTTGCCTGACACATGTGTATCGAGATCAGATACGGGAGTGTACTGTTCGAATTCGGTAGGGAAGTCAATCTCAGGATCCTTTATTGACTTGATGTTTCCGGTACCTTTGATGGTATAGATGAGTGATGCTGCTTCATTGGTACGGAAAGTTGTGGTGTTAAGTTTGCTGTCGATGGTAAATGTTCCGACGGCTCCCGTAAAACCTTCCGGCTGGGGCGAGGGGAGGGGAGTGATGTTGATCGATGCCGAATTGGAGCTTACCTTTATCTCACGCTCTACAGGACGGGTGCCACCCCAGAAACCGCCCACACGTTCATGCTGTACGACGGTGACATCATATTTACCGGAATTGATGGTCAGCTTGCCCGATTTCTGCGGGAACATGACACACTGCTTCAGAACGGCGGTCATATAGTTCTGGCCGTTATAGTGTTCTACCTCATTGAGCTGAGGCTGCAGGTTGACTTCCTCGATCAGGAACCCGTCAAAGGCAGGCTGAGTGGTCGGGATGAAGGAACTGATACTGTATTTGGTGTACAGCTTGATCGTGCATACAATGGCCTCCTGCTCGTAAGCATGTGTCTTGTTGAGAAGAATACGCACGAAGACATCGTTGGCCGAAACCTGATGCTCGGACGACTGAGTGCCGGGATCATCTACTCTCGCGCCCTGTCCGGCTGCGGCAGCCTGATCGGGGGGAAGGATCGTGAATGTCGCGGGGCGCGTAGTATACTGGCGTCCGTTGATTGTGATGGAGGCTTCGCCAATCTTAACCTCACCGGGTTCATCGGCCCGGTATGTGTAAGAGTAATCCACGGTAGAGGTCGAGGTGGAACGGCCGTTGACGATCTGATAGCTGTTCATCGTCGAAGTCGCCGGACCATAAATCAGCGTACACCCTTTCAGTTCGGGGACCCTGATGCCCGATCCCTGACCATCCTTCACACGGTAGGTGATGTTGAACTTGTTACCTGCAATCACCGCTGTACGTGGCGGTATTACGGTAAATGATACATCGGCCATGACAGCGCTTACCGCCGTCATCAGTATGGCCAATGTGAGTAATAGTCGTCGTGTCATGAGTTAGAACATAAGTTGGGATTACCACTGCTTGCCGTGAATACGGGTTGATGACGCAGCCTCTTTCTTCTGCTGCTCCTGTACTTTGCGACGCGTAGCGTTTTCCTCGTTTTCCATAGCCTTCAGTATCTTGTTGGCATTGGCATCGCTTATGCCGCCCTGCTGTTGCTGAGGCTGTTGTTGCTTATTCTCTTCTTTCTTTTGCTGATCTTGCTGGTCCTGATTCTGGTCTTTGTTCTGATCCTGATTCTGGTCCTGGTTCTGCTGATCTTGCTTCTGGTCCTGATTTTGGTCTTGGTTCTGATCCTGATTTTGATCCTGGTTCTGGTCCTGGTTTTGCTGTTGCTGAAGTTTCAGCTGGGCGAGACGCAGATTTTCACGAGCCTTGTCATTATCGGGATTCTTGCGCAGGGCGCCTTTATACATGTTGATGGCCTGCTCATATTGCTGAGTATTGAAGGCCATGTTGCCGAGATTGTAAAATGCTTTTTCGGCGAGTGAGGCGTCACGTGCTCCCTGAGCCAGGTTCTGCAGCAGACTCTGGGCCTCGCCAAGCGGATTGTTGTCCTGATTCGGGTCGGCACTGCCGGCCTGCCTTATAAGTGAAGCGGCGAGATTGTACATGGCCGTTTCGCTGGCGGCATTTTCCTCAATGGCTTTGCGGTAGAGTACTTCGGCGTCGGCAAACCGCTTGTCATTATAAAGCGAATTGCCCTCGCGTATATAGTTGCGTTCCTTGCGTGTCGATGTGTCCGGAGCTTTCTCTTCGGCATGAATAGCTGACACCGACACAGCTGCAAGCAGTAATATGGCTAAGCGTTTCATTTGCTTTCGAGTTTTTTACTGAAGAAGTTTATCTTTTTGAGCCAGCCTATCTTGCGGTCAAGCAGGAATATGTCGGCTACGATTATTATGAGGGCAAGCCATGCGAATACAGGAAATTGCTCGGCACTGGCTGAATATACCACCTTCTCGAGGTCACTCTTGGCAAGAGTGTCAAGCTGGTCGGCGACATCCTTCACTACGGTTGTCGAAGCACCCTGGACATATATACCGTCACCCTCTATGGCTATTTTCTTGGCCATCTCTTCGTCAAGGCGTGTGGTCACGGGATTGCCCTCGTCATCTTTCATGAACTGACCGTTGCGGCCGATAGGAATCAGCGCACCCTTGGTTGATCCGAGTCCGATCACATCCACCTGAATGCCCTGTCGTGCGGCCGCGCGTGCAGCCTCAACGGGATCATCGTCAAAGCTCTCGCCGTCAGTGATCACGATAATGGCCTTCTGCATGTCGTCGGTCGGGGTGAAGGAGTTCATGGCCATTTCGATTGCAGCTCCGATAGATGTGCCTTGTGTTGGAACCATTTCGGTCGAAATGGAATTAAGGAACATCTTGGCCGATACAAAATCACTCGTAATCGGCAATTGGGTATAGGCATCGCCGGCAAATACGATAAGACCTACCTTATCATTGTCAAGGCGGTCAATCAGTTTTTCGAGTACGAGCTTGGCGCGCTGCAGACGAGACACACCTTTCGGATCGTCGGTCGATGATGCCAGCATGGAGTTGGACACGTCAAGACATATCATCACCTCGATACCCTGTACCTCGCTTACTTCCTCACGGGCGCCGGCACGCGGACGTGCAAGCACGATCACCAGCGCTGCAATGGCAACGAGGTGCATCACCAGCTTGATGGCCGGTTTATAGCGTGAGGCATCAGGCATCAGCTTCCCGACTATGGCCGGCTGACCATAACGGGCTATCTTGCGGCGGCGTGAATAGCGCGCCATGAAGTAGAGCGCGGCTATCAGCGGCAGCAGCAACAGCAGATATAGTAATTTAGGATGTGCAAAACTGAACATAACTTTACCTTATAGTTAACGGATCATGGCATTGTACGCAAAGCCGTGTGGCGCAGGATGATTTCAAGCAGAAACAGTCCTATTGCAAGCCATGCCCACATCATGTAATTATCTTCGGTGTGCGAGAAGTGACGCACGTCCATCTGAGTCTTTTCCAGCTGATCAATCTCTGAAAAAATATCTTTCAGCACCGTATTGCCTGTGGCGCGGAAGTATTTTCCTCCGGTAGTGGCCGCGATTGACTGAAGAGTGCTTTCATCGATTACCACCGGCATGTTGACGTAGTCGATACCTCCGTAATAATTCTGCTGAGGCATGGGCGCGGTACCGTTCTTGCCAACTCCGATAGTGTAGACCTTTATGCCGAATTTCTTGGCGATTTCGGCTGCGGTAAGCGGTGCCACGTTTCCGGTATTGTTTGTACCGTCGGTGATAAGTATTATACTCTTTGACTTGGCTTTACCGTCCTTTATGCGGTTGATCGATGTGGCAAGGCCATCGCCGATCGCGGTACCGTCATCAATCATGCCCATCTTGATGTCACGGATATAATTGACCAGCATCGCGCGGTCGGTAGTCATCGGAACTGCGGTAAAGCTCTCGCCGGCGAAGATAACGACTCCGATATTATCGGTTTCGCGTCCGGCAACAAACTTTGATGCCACGTCTTTGGCGGCCTCAAAGCGGTCGGGCTTGAAGTCGCGGGCAAGCATGGAGGTTGAGATGTCGAGTGCGATGATGATATCGGTACCTTCGGTTGAGGATGTACGCCAGCTGTCACGTGTCTGCGGACGTGCAAGCACGATAATCAGGCAGCCTATGGTGGCAAGGCGTAACACAAACAATCCATGCAGCATGTATTCCTTATATGACCGCGGAAGTTTGGCAAACGGTGTCACGGTGGAAGTATGCATCGCCGGATAGGCGTTGCGATATTTCCACACATACCATGCTATGAGCGGAATAAATATAAGAAAAAGCCAGAGATATTCAGGATGAGCGAGTTGCATCATTTATTATCTTTTGGGGTTGTTGACTGCGGTCCAGATTGTGCCTGATCTTTCTCGGAATCCTCTTCGGGTTCAGGAGCAGGCTTGGTATTCTCTACAAACTGGACTGCGTTGTTGTAAGCGGTGACATTTTCTCCTGGCATGGGACGTACCTTGGCAAACTTGACAAAGTCGGCCATTTCGAGGATCTGACGCATTACTGCAGCTGACGGCTTGGTTTCGGGATTTTCGCGTATGGTGTCGAGTATCTGGGTTGACGTCATTTCCATAGCGTTTATGCCGAAGCGGCTGTCCAGATAGTTACGGAGTATCTCGGTAAGACGGGTATAGTACTCCTTCTCCTGGCCATTTTCGCACAGCTTGTCAGCCTTGAGGCGCTCAAGCTGCTGCATGGCAAGCTCGTAAGGCGGTATAATCTTTTTCTTCTGACCGACAGGCAGGGCACGGCGTCCCTTGACGTAGACAAGCCAGAAGGATATGCCGAGCGCGATGAGCATCAGCAGCGGCAGTATCCACCAGTAGTCTACCACAAAGTCGGGCAGATAGTCCCATATACGGGTATTCGGATCTACGACATCGGCATAATCATGTATCGCTTTCAGGGTGTCTACCGGCACCGGAAGCACTTTCAGTACAAGCGGAGTGGTCTTGAATGTATCGTGTCCGGCGGCATACACATAGGGAGGTATCGTATACAGGCCAGAGTCAAATGACTGGATAATGACCTGACGCTTGATCTCCTCACGGTCATCGCTCAGGCGCGACGTGTCGGGGGGCAGATTGCGAACCACTTCCACATTGCGGGTAAGCGTGTCGCCATTGTTTGACAGGAACATACCTTGTATACCTCGGTCCTGCACAATCTCCACGGTGATTGCCGTGGTCTTGCCCATGAGGATATAAGCCGAGTCAAGCGACGCCTTGATTGTCACGGGGGCAGCGCCGGCTCCGAGCCATGAGGCCATCATGGCGACAATAAATATGTAAATATGCTTTAGTCTCATTGTCATTTCTATCGGAGTTCGCGGGTTTTAAACAGAGCCATCAGTGCTTTCACATAATCCTCGTCGGTCGATACCGAGGTGTGTGACACACGGCTGCGGTTGAGGCGTTCAATCATCACCTGCTGACGCTCATACCACCATTTGTTGTAAGCCTGACGCACCTTGTTGGATGATGTGTTGACCCAGCGGTCACGTCCGGTCTCCATATCCATCACGCGCATCAGACCTACATCAGGCAGCTGCGCGTCACGCTTGTCATAGACCTGTATGGCAGTGACGTCATGCTTGTTGTTGGCTATTGAGAAGGCCTGATAGTAGTCGTGACTGTCGATAAAGTCGCTTAATACGAAAGTAGTGCAACGCTTTTTTATCGCGTCAGTCATGTAACGGACGGCAGTGGCGATATCCGTGCCTGAATGTTCCGGCTGGAAGTCAAGCAGTTCGCGGATTATAAACAGGATATGCTTGCGCCCTTTCTTCGGGGGAATGAATTTCTCAACCTTGTCCGAGAAAAATATCACACCGATCTTATCATTGTTCTGTATGGCTGAAAACGCGATTGTCGCCGCGATCTCAGCAATCATTTCGCGTTTAGGCTCACCGACGGCACCGAAATTACGGCTTCCCGACACATCGACAAGCAGCATTACGGTGAGTTCGCGTTCCTCTTCGTAAACCTTTACATAAGGATGGTTATGGCGCGCGGTAACATTCCAGTCGATGTCACGAATGTCATCGCCGTACTGGTACTCGCGCACCTCACTGAAGGTCATACCGCGCCCCTTGAACGCCGAGTGACACTCGCCGGCAAAGATATTTTGCGACAGACCTTTGGTCTTGATCTCAATCTTTCGGACCTTTTTCAGAAGCTCGTTGGCATCCATGGCACGTGGCTGTTAATAATCAGGGTACTTCAACTTTGTCAAGGATTTCCGATACTACCTCGTCGGCGGAAATGTTGTTGGCCTCGGCCTCGTAGGTAAGACCGATACGATGACGAAGCACATCGTGGGCGATCGCACGTACATCCTCGGGAACTACATAACCGCGTCCGCGCAGGAATGCGTAACTGCGTGCAGCCTTGGCAAGAGATATTGACGCACGGGGCGATGCACCGAATGCGATTATCGATGTGAGATCCTCTAGATTATAATCAGCCGGGAAGCGGGTGGCAAATACGATGTCCACGATATAGAGCTCGATCTTCTCGTCGTTATCAATCTTTTCGCATACCTGCTGCGCCTAGATGATCTCCTCAGGCTTAAGCAGGGGACGTATCTCCTTGTAGTCGCGTGTGATGTTCTGGCGGATAATGAGTTTTTCCTCTTCCTTGCTGGGATAACCGATAACCACTTTCAGCAGGAAACGGTCAACCTGCGCCTCGGGAAGAGGGTAGGTACCTTCCTGTTCGATCGGGTTCTGGGTTGCCATTACGAGGAATGGATCGTCAAGAGGGAATGTGCTGTCGCCGATGGTCACCTGACGCTCCTGCATGGCCTCGAGCAATGCGCTCTGCACCTTTGCCGGGGCACGGTTGATCTCATCAGCGAGGACGAAATTGGCAAATATCGGGCCTTTCTTTACCTGAAATTGCTCGTTCTTGACACTATATACCATAGTACCGATTACGTCGGCAGGAAGAAGGTCAGGAGTAAACTGTATACGGCTGTATTTTGCGTCGATAACCTGAGCGAGAGTTTTTATAGCAAGAGTCTTGGCCAAACCGGGCACACCTTCAAGCAGCACGTGTCCGTTGGACAGTAAGGCTATGAGAAGCGAGTCGATAAGATGCTTTTGACCGACAATCGTCTGATCCATGCCGCGCTGGATGAGATTGATGAAATCACTTTTAGCTGCAACGAGGTCGTTGAGCTCTCGGATGTTTACCGTTTCACTCATAAATTTAATCTCTTTGAGTAACTATAATAGTTTTGATATAATTATACTGCGTTTATCTTATAAATGCATGATAAAGTTGCTTATGCAAATTTATTGATTATAACAAATTGAGTGAATATGCCTTTTGTTAAAATTAGCTATATATTCTTTAACTTGTTAAAACATTATGCATTTTTATATTTTGTATGCATCAGTGAGGATATTTCTTGCTGATTTCGGCGATGCGCTTTTCTGCTTTTGCCACACTTTCGGGATCATTCGAGTCAATACCGTATTTTGATGCCGGAGGAATTACGATCGGCGTACCCGGCTTAATGCGGTTGGGGTTTTGAAGATGATCGGCATTTTCCTCATAGATGTAAACCCAGAAACGGTAGTCGCCGTAATACTGGCGCGCCATAGTGGTAAGGTAGCGGTTGCGTGTCACCGTATCAGTGACTGCAGTCGGTTTTTCCACAATATTTTCTGTCGGCTCGGCCATAGCCTGAGCTACCGTATCTGTGACAGCTGTATCGGCAGGTTCTTCAGCCGGTACCGCGGTTATCGGTTCGCTCACCTCAACAGCTTCTTCCGTTGAAATCGGCTCAGTTGGGGCGGGTGAGTAATACCTGCCACCGAGATATCCGGCTATGCCTCCGATTATAATGCCAATAATAAGCATTATTACCGGTTTTACTGAGCTGCGATTGCGCTCTACAGCTTCTTTCTCAGGGTAGATCTGTCCTTCATACGAAGGAGTCTCCTCGGAAGGGGATGTTTCCGCCGGCTCTTCGGCCTTTTCGGGCTCTGTTCCTTCCGGTTGTGTATCTTTCTGTGAAGCTGGCTCGATATTTACCGGAATTGGGGGTATTACCGGTGCAGCCGGTACAGGAGGTATAACAGCTTCCGGTTCCGACTCCTCGGGATTGTCAGGCAGCTCACTGTCATCTGCTGCAAGGAGCTCCTCTGTCACGCCTTCTCCAAGTTCGACAGGCTCGAAACATGCAAAAGGCTCGTTGACGGTGGCAGCCAGAGTTTCATCCGGTGTCCAGATAATGGGATTTGCAGGGTCATGAGTCGGAGAAAATAATCCTATTCCCGGCACATTTATACTTTCTCCACGTGTAAGGGCTTCGGTGATTGAAGCAAACAGCGTGCGTATGAACTTGTCTGATGTGGCGTCATTGCTCGATGTCAGTCCGCTTAGTTCCGAAACAAGATTGGGAAATGTGATTGTACGGTTCATTTTATTTCGTTCATTTTGCGGCGTAATATCGCGCTGGGAGTGAAGTTTACAGTAATTGCGGGTGGCAACAGCATCTGACGCCCTGTGGAAAGATCGGTTGTCACGCGTTCCTCTTCTTTAACAGCTGAGAATTCACCAAAACCCGGCAGTGCCACATTGTCAAGACCGGCAAGATGCCCTGTTATTATCTTTGACAATCCGCTGAGGAGGTTCCTGATATCTTCCGGGCTACGCCCCGTCTGGACTGAAAGGTGATCTATTAGTTTAGTATTACTCATATTACCAGATGATTACTCTTTGATTTTCGGGCAGGAACATCGGGGTGCCTTCTTTGATATCAAATGCGCTGTAGAACGGATCGATATTGCGCAGGGTCGCGTTTACACGCCAACGGCCCAGTGAGTGCGGATCGGTCTTTGTGCGGGACAGTATTTCTTCATCGCGGATATTGCCCGCCCATACATTGGCGTAGGCAAGATAGAAACGCTGGTCAGGAGTAAAGCCGTCGATCACTTCACCTTCGGAATCGCCAAGTGAATTGTGATAGGCGGTATAGGCTATGCGTAATCCTCCCTGGTCGGCGATGTTCTCTCCAAGAGTGAAGCGCCCGTTGGCATAGGTGTCATCCGTTACTTTTATTTCATCAAACTGCTTTACCAACTTTTCTGTAAGTGCGTTAAAGCGCTCCCTGTCCTCTTTGGACCACCATTCCGAAAGGTTGCCATGAAGGTCAAACTGACTGCCCTGATCATCAAATCCGTGGGTCATTTCATGACCTATGATAACGCCTATGGCACCGTAGTTTTCAGCACTGTCGGCATCGGGGTTGAAATAGGGTGCCTGCAATATGCCCGCCGGAAAGCATATCTCATTGCTGAGAGGGGAGTAATAGGCATTGACGGTCTGTGGCGACATGTACCAGCGGGATTTATCAACCGGTTTTCCCCAGTCGGCAAGATTGTAGTCAATCTCGTGCTTTATAGCCTGCTTCACATTATCCCAGTAACTGCGGTTGCGGTCAATATGAAGGTTGGAATAGTCACGCCATTTGTCGGGATAACCGATTTTGATGGTGAAAGCATCGAGCTTTTCATGAGCGCATGCTTTTGTGTCATCGCTCATCCATGTGAGGGCATCGATGTGCTGACCGAGCGCGGTCTTGAGATTGTTGGCCAGTTCGAGCATCTTTTCTTTGGAGGATGCCGGAAAGTAACGCTCGACGTATAGCTGGCCTACAGCTTCAGAAAGTAGTGAGCTGACGGTTGCCAGCGATCTTTTCCATCGCGGCTTTTCTTCCTGCACTCCGGACAATGCCTGTTTAAGATGGAATTGGGCCTCGCAGAAATCATCACTTAAAAACGGGGCTGCTGAACTGAGATATCCGGCTGTGAGATAGTCGTGAAGCTGTTGCTCGGAACATTCTCCCATGAGTCGGTTAACCTCCTCAAGCGAACCAAGCTGACCCACGATAACGCGGTCGATATGTGAAAGTCCTAATTTGTCAAAATACCGTCGGAAATCTATATTCGGATACCGCTCGTTTAATTCGTCGATAGTGAGCGGATTGTAATTGGCCGATGGATCTCGCAGCTGTTCTCTGGGAGTGGCTGCACGGGCGAGGGCCGTCTCGATTTCCATTACGTTGTTGACCACGCGTTGCTGTGCCTCTTCGCTATAACCGATAAGACGGCACAGAGTGGCTATGTAGGTTTTGTATGCCTCGCGTATATTACGCGTATTCTCCGTATCTTCAAGATAATAATCACGGTCACCAAGTCCAAGGCCACCCTGTGAAAGGTACATGACGTTGATGTCTGACTGCATCATATCGGCGTCTACACCGGTATTGAAAAAAGCATCGATTCCGACACGTTCAGCCATCAGTTCGATTATATCGGCTTTTGGCGTCTGATTGATGGCCACGACATCACCTATGGCAGGGTGCGCGCCCTGTATGTTAAGCCGTATGCTGTCGAGCCCCATGGCATATAGATCACCGATCTTCTGTGCTATGGAGCCGTAAGGGGCCTTGCTGGTATCCAGCTCAGTGATGAGGTCACGGAGTTGTTTGCGGTTGTTTTCACGCAGTTCATCGAAAGTTCCGTAACGTGCGTACTCCGGAGGCAGCGGATGGGATTTCATCCACCCTCCGCATGCATAATCGTAAAAGTCCACAGATGGTGATACTGTGGTGTCAAGATTGGCAATGTCAATCCCTCGTATGGTATCGTTCATATACTGGTTTTACAGAAATTGAGGTTATGGTAATGATATAATGCTTTTACGACGCAAATTGTTGCTTGAGTTGCTCAAGTTCTTCGTTTGCAAGTTCCCAAAGACTCATGGTATTGTCCATGCGTTTTTGCAATGATGCATGTCGTTCAAACAGTTCATTACTTACCTCTCCTGTCGACAATGTAGCCTCGACCTCGGCGATAGAGGCTTCCAATGTCGTGATTTCCTCCTCCATTTCCTTGACCTTCTTTTCTGCACGGCGTATCATTTTTTCGCGTTCACGCTGTTCGGTATATGAGATGCGGCGCGCCTCTTTTGTCTCTGTTGCGGGTGCAGGAGCGGGAGTATTTGGCTTAGCGGCAGCTTTTGATGGTTCTGATGTATTTGATGACGCTTCAAGCTCTGACAGTGAAGCGAGTTTTTTCTTTTCCAGGAATTCGTATATTCCTCCAAGACATTCGCGGACCTTCCCTTGTCCGAATTCATATACTTTCTCGACAAGACCGTCAAGAAATTCTCGGTCGTGACTGACTACTATCACAGTTCCGTTGAAGTCTTTGATGGCCTGTTTCAAAATATCCTTGGTCGTCATGTCAAGGTGGTTGGTGGGCTCGTCGAGGATCAGCAGGTTGACCGGCTCAAGCAGCAGGCGTATCATTGCGAGACGTGTTTTTTCTCCACCTGACAGTACCTTAACCTTTTTGTCAGAAGCCGGTCCGCCAAACATGAATGCACCGAGTATATCGCGGATTTTTGTACGTATATCGCCGGTTGCCACACGGTCAATAGTATCAAATACCGTAATATCTTCATCAAGGAGCTGGGCCTGATTCTGGGCAAAATAACCGATCTTCACATTGTGACCTATTTTCAATGTACCGGTAAACGGGATCTCGCCCATTATACACTTTACAAGTGTTGACTTACCCTCGCCGTTTTTACCGACGAAAGCGACTTTCTCACCACGCTTGATCGTAAACGTGGCGTTGTCAAATACCTGATGATCCCCATAGGCCTTTCCAAGATTGTCAGCTATGACAGGATAATCACCGGAGCGCGGTGCCGGCGGGAAGCGGAGATTGAGATGTGAGGTGTCAACTTCATCGATCTCGATACGCTCGATTTTTGCAAGCTGTTTTATGCGGCTTTGTACCTGGACTGATTTTGTAGCCTTGTAACGGAAGCGTTCTATGAAATCCTCTGTATCCTGAATCTGTTTCTGCTGGTTTGCGTAGGCACGCCGCTGCTGTTCCAAACGCTCTTCCCTGAGCTGAACATAATGGGAGTAATTGACCGAGTAATCGTATATCTTTCCAAGGGATATCTCGATTGTCCGGTTAGTGACATTGTCGATAAATGCGCGGTCGTGGCTCACGAGGACTACTGCATTAGCCTTCGTGATAAGAAAATGCTCAAGCCACTGGATAGACTCAATGTCAAGATGGTTGGTGGGCTCATCGAGCAACAGGACATCCGGACGGGTAAGCAGGAGCTTGGCGAGTTCGATGCGCATGCGCCATCCGCCGCTGAACTCCGATGTAGGACGGTCAAAATCACTGCGACGGAAGCCGAGGCCGATAAGGGTCTTTTCCATTTCTGCCTCACGGTTTTCGCTCTCCTCCATGGCAAGACGCTCGGTGAGGGTCGTCACGCGGTCGATCAGGCGCTGATACTCGGCACTTTCATAATCAGTGCGATTGGCAAGCTCGTTGTTAAGCCTGTCAAACTCATCATGCATTTCCTGCAACCGGGAGAATGCTTTGCGCACCTCTTCAACCACAGTCAGTGAGTCGGTGATGGTCATGTGCTGCGGCAGATATCCGATTGTTACATCCTGAGGAATGGAAACGGAGCCTGACGTGGGCCGTTGAAGTCCTGCTATGATTTTTAGCATCGTACTTTTGCCTGCTCCGTTTTTACCGACAAGAGCTATCTTGTCTTTTTTATTAATCACGTAGCTGATATTGTCAAAGAGGCTTTTGGCGCTGAATTCTACCGATAAATTGTTAATGGAAATCATAGTGCAAAATTAATGATAAACTGTGACATGACCAAGCATAACGTATATGACGTTTATGTAGTTAGATCAGCTTTAACAGGGTAGGGACTAAAAAACAGGGATGCCGTGTCAATGACTGACACGGCATCCCGTTAATGTTACTGCATGTGCGCGGTAACCGATTACTTACGGATACCAAGCTCCTTCTGGGCG
>CAZIPQ010000054.1:12641-15428 GCA_964541165.1 uncultured Muribaculum sp. | reverse complement strand
AGCATTTTTCGGCAAATCCTTTTATACTATGGGATTTATCGCTATATTCGCAGGACGAAGTTTTACGAAAGAAACAGGCTATGGAGTTCAGCGAGAATGGTGTCTACATTATAGGAGCTATAATAGGATTGGTGTTATCGATTCCTATAGGAATGCTTTTCGGGAGATGGTCATTGTCGTATCTCAGCCGACATGAAGAAGCAAATCAGATCACGCGCAAGTCTTTTTTCTGTATTCTTATATTCATCCCCGCATTTTATCTTCTGTCAATCTGCTATCATTATGCCAATGTGACATGGTTGATCGCCATCGAAGTGATTGTGGAATGTGCTGCACTATACCTCTACCTGAGGCACATCAATCATGCAATATTCAACAGAGACAACTCCAACAGCAACGAGCAGTTGAAACTGGCCTACATATCTCTTGTCCCGGCATTTCTTCTACCCGGCATTGCCTTAGGAACAATCGCAGTCACAGATTGGGCTATGCCTGATGTCGTTAAGATTACAAAGGATGACCGACGGTTTGAGGCAAAGGAGTATTATGTATTGCCCTATACTCATGGCACACGTCCGGGAGGCTCCTACATAGACAATACAACCTCCGATACAATATATCGCGTAATTGTCCGGTATGCCTTTTTGGGAGAGGAGCTCCACAACGCCTATGCCGTTGAGAATAAATATGCACCCGGCCAATTTGCCCGCATGTCATCACGCGTAAACTATGCCATGAAGCTCATCCCGCCCATCATGCCTCCGTCGCACAACCGCCGCGGGCGCTACCATACACAGCGAGTGTTCCTTACTGATGGAAATCATCTTACCGACTTCCACAATCTGAACATGGATGAGTTCGGTCTGATGAAAAATATCCGGCTTGACTACATCGAGCCCGATAAAGATGCCGTAAAGTGGGAATCACCGTCGCATTACAATGCCTATAAGATCGTCAATCCCCATCCCTATCCTCGGGAAGCCGATTATTGACGCGGCGATGAACCGTGACAGATGATCGGTGTTGTATCTATGAGCGGTAATATTACCGGCTTATGATAAACACACTATCGACATGACAAGTCTGAAACTGAAACGCGCATACGAGCCGTCATCGGCCGATGACGGTTACAGAGTTTACATCGACAGGCTATGGCCACGCGGCCTGTCTCATGAAACATTCCACTACGACATCTGGGACAAGGATATAGCGCCCAGTGACACGCTGCGCCACTGGTTTCACGACAATCCTGACATCAGGTGGCAGGACTTCGAGGCCAAATATCGCGCCGAGCTGACCGCAAATCCCGCATGGCCCGAATTCGCAAAATCACTGGCGACACATCCCGTTGTCACGCTCCTGTACTCCTCACGCAACGAGCAGGAAAACAACGCCCTCGTAGTCGCCGCCACTCTCACCTCAACCTATCCGCAGCGTTTCAAATTAGCATGACTTCACATTACAGTTCCCGCCCTTAATGCAAGGCGGGAATTTAATTTCCCGGCGAAAGAATGATTATTTTTTGTAACTTTGCAGTGCGAATGATGAATTGCGCACGTATGAGCTACAATCTTACAATCAGCGTCTGCCCCTCTGTACGTAACTGGGGCTATCTTGAAAACTGGAAGAGCACCGCTTCAGTTTAAGGCTTATATATCCTGTATGAGCTATGTCGGCCAATATCTTCGGCTGACACACAAAATCCTTTACATCAACACATAACCTTATCGTATGAACAATCTTCGATTGCTCGCAGGGTTGCTGTCGGCGGCCTTGCTGAGCGGTGGAGTGCGCTCGTATGCCGGCTCGGTGATCTCGCTTGAAGAAATATATGAGATTGCCGAGGCCAACAGTGCGCAGCTCCGCCCGTCAATGACCGCAATGGAGGAGGCCCGTCGTGACGTGACGGTAGCCCGCAGCGGTCGTCTGCCCGACATCAATGCATCATTGTCGCTCAGCTACATGGGCGACGGCTTCACGACAAAACGTGATTTCAGCGACTACCGGAAGGCCCCCATACCTCACTTCGGCAATGCGCTGTCGCTCAATGTGACCCAGCCAATATACACCGGTGGCGCAATAACCGGTTCAATAGCCATGGCCGAGCTTAAATCGACGGCTTCACGCTATGCCAATGATTTCCAGCGTGACAATATCCGCTTTCAGCTCACCGGTTTCTACCTCGATATATACAAATACACCAATCTTCGACGTGTCGTGGAAAGCAATATAGCCGCTGCCCGTAAAGTGCTGGACGAAATGCATGCGCGCTATGAACAGGGCACCGCTCTGCAAAACGACATCACCCGCTATGAACTGCTGGTATCCGACCTCGAGTTGCAACTGATACGTATAGACAACACACTGTCAATACTCAACAATAATCTTGTGACCACAGCAGGCCTACCGGAGGGAACGGTAATACAACCCGATTCAACAATCCTCGACCGGAGCCTGCCGGTGCAGAAGGAAACATGGTGGCAGCAGGAGGCCGAGCTCAACTCCCCTACCCTCGGCATGGCCCGGTCGGGTGTCGACATCAGCCGCAAGGCGGAAACGCTCGTAAAAGCTGAACGTCTGCCCAAAATAGGCTTACAGGCAGGATGGACAATCGATGGCCCGATACTCGTCGAAGTACCGCCGATCAACCGCAACCTCAGCTATTGGTACGTAGGCATCGGGCTAAGCTACAATCTAGGCTCGCTTTACAAAACCGACAAATCACTTGCACGAAGCAGGACAGCGACTCTCAGGGCAACTGAAGAGCTTGATGCGACACGCGAAAAC
>CAZIPQ010000054.1:10005-12541 GCA_964541165.1 uncultured Muribaculum sp. | reverse complement strand
CCGACATGCGCCTCAACGTGGCCCGCGCACGAGCCGACTACCAGAATGCCATTGCCGGACGTGAGGTCGCCGACCGATCGGTAGCATCGGCATCGGCCAATGTAGCCGTCAGCGAAGCCTCAATAGCCGAGGCCAAGGTGCTGATGGAGATGGCGGCCACCGATCTTGCCCGATATGAGAAACTGCTTGCCAAAGATGCCGTGACACGTCAGCAGTATGACGCCATACGCACCGATTACGAGGCAAAAAAAGCACGATATGAAATGTTGGCCCGACAGCGTTCGGCCTCATCATCGGTAGTCGACGTAAACCGGCAGCGCATATCGCAGTCGGAAGCCGGAATAGAGCTTGCCAAGGCTCTGCTGGAAACAGCAGAACTCAACCTGAGCTATACCGTCATAGTGGCTCCCTGTGACGGCTACACATCGCGCAAGTCAATACAGACCGGTCAGCTCGTACAGCCCGGACAGACACTTCTTGACATAGTTGATTCGGGCGACGTATGGGTAACCGCCAACTACAAGGAGACACAACTGAAGCATATCGAGCCGGGCAGCAGCGTTGACATCACGGTAGACGCCATACCCGATGTTGCATTCCATGGAGAAGTGAAGGCAATATCCACAGCCACCGGTGCATCGCTGTCACTGCTCCCGCAGGACAACTCGGCCGGAAATTTTGTAAAGGTACGCCAGCGCATACCGGTGCGCATCGAATTTACAGCTGACAATTCTCCTGAAGCGATGGCATGCCTCAGGGCCGGCATGAATGTGGAATGTTGTGTAAAGTATTGACATGGCTGACTGGCATGCTCCTCAGGGGCCGTTCAACATACCGGACATCCCTGACTATATTCCACGGCGCCTGAAGCCGTGGCTATTTATCCTGTTTGTGCTTATCATTCAGTTTTCGGGCGGATTGTATCTTGCAGCCGCCTCCGACATGGTAGGTACAACGGCGCTCATGCAGGAGGATATACTTCTGGCCGGATATGCCTCTCTTATAGGCATGTCAATAAACTTTGCCGTGATGTTTCGTGTCAAGTTCAGGTATTCCAACCGCACCCAGCTGCTGGCGGCCGGCGCAGTACTCATAGCAGCCAACATAATATGCGCCCACACCACTTGCGTGCCGCTGCTTGTTGTGACATGCCTGATAGCAGGATGGTTCAGGATGCAGGCTACACTTGCATGCAACTCCACCATTCAGCTTTGGATCACTCCGGCACGCGACATGGCCGTGTTTTTCTGCTACGTCTACATCCTCGTTGACAGCGTGATCCAGATAAGCGGCATAGCCGCTGTGTACACCGCATTTCACCTGGAGTGGGAATACATGCACCACATCATGACCGGGCTACTCGCCCTAATGATGCTAATGGTCATCATACTCGTGCGTCCGGTGCGCGGCCCCATGTACATCCCGCTGCTCGGCATCGACTGGCTCGGCGCCATCTTGTGGGCTGGTTTCATGCTCTGCTTCGCGTTTATATGCGTGTATGGTAATTATTACGACTGGTGGGAGGCCGCGGAGATACGCGGTGCCACAGTCATCGGCTTAGCATGCGTTGCGGTCAACATGTGGCGCGCCACATTTCTACATCATCCCTACATATCGCTGCGTGCAATGGTCAACCGCAATGTCATCCGTGCCACGGCGATATATCTTGTGTTCAATACCTTGCTTGCGACAGAACATGTATTTGAGCACAGTTATGCAGCCACGGTACTAGGGTTTGACGATACCAACCTGATCGACCTTAACCTGTATGTGCTTGTAGGCATAGTGACAGGCTGCGCGCTGACCTATCTCACCTTCTGCCGGCGCAAGTGGCGCTACAAAACCATGTCGGTGATAGCATTTTCCATGGCAGCCATTTACCTCGCGTACTTCTACTTCCTTATTGACTATGGTGTGGAGAAAGAGATGCTTTTCATTCCGCTATTCTTCCGCGGAGTAGCATCGGTGATCATTTCGATAGTGTTCCTGACATCGATAGTACAGAGCGGATTACCGTTTCAGGTGTTTCCTCAGACGCTCACAATCAACGGTTTTACCGGAGCTGTAATGGGTGCCACACTCGGCCCGGCCCTGATAGGCGAACTGCTGCGGCACACAATGGCTAAAAACGCCTCACTGCTCGGAGCGGGCATGACGGCGATAAATCCTGACGCCGTACTGCTGCCTTTGGAGCGGCTGTACGGCATGGTGCAGGTGCAAGCACTGGTCGTGTCGATGAAAGAAATCTACGGCTGGCTACTCATTACGGCCATCTGCTCGATACTGCTCATCATAATAGGACATTGGCCTGCACGTCCGTTTGCCATATTCCCGAAATGGAGTACCGTCAGGCGCGTCCTGAAACACATAGTCCGCACCGGAGCTTAACATTCCGTCCATACATTAAGGCTGTGTCAAAATTGAACTGCCCCCGTAAAGTTGGATAAAAACTTTTGGAGTGCAGTTCAAATTGGTGCAGCCTCGATAGTATGAGATAATCCTGTATCAGCCTGACTCCACCGTCAAGCTGGAAGTC
>CAZIPQ010000054.1:5775-9905 GCA_964541165.1 uncultured Muribaculum sp. | reverse complement strand
ATATCCGTAATATATTCAGGGAAGGAGAATTGAGGGAAGAAGCAGTATGTAAGGATTCCTTACTAACTGCCGCCGACGGAAAAAGGTCTATAACCAAATTTTATTCGTCGGTGCGTCATTCAAGGATTTGGGGAAGAAATTATTCGCATTCTCCAGGATGGAAGCCATGTCGGCCGATGAGTTGCTGCAACATCTGAAAACTTCCGGATAGAGTACATCGCACATGATTGCTTTATTTGATTTAATTAAGTAACTTTGTGTAGCGATGACGCTTGACTACTACCATGTATTACCCGCTGCGACAACTGATTTTACTCATCCTTTCCACTCTGCTGCTAAGTAGTGGAACGATCTCGGCCTCGATACCGGTCACGACATATTCCGTGGCCGACGGCATGTCGCATGACCGCATACAGGGCCTATATCAGGACAGTGACGGTATTCTATGGATATGTACCTGGTATGGCATCGACCGGTTTGACGGATATAATTTTCAAAATTTCAGGCCACAGGACGAACTTGAGGCTGACCAGCGGTTTAAAGAGGCCGTAGTCGTAGATGACACCTTGATTATCAAAACCATAGATGGAAAACAGATAATCTTCGACCTGAACAGATGCCGGTTTGACTCCTACGACGGCACAGGTCAACATACAGGAAGAAAGCTTAGACGCAGTCTTATCGACCGCGATGGAAATTCATGGAGCACGACAACTGCCGGACTTCAGCTAACCCCGGCTAGCAATGACAATTACCTTATTATCAGTAACGATTCATATCCCTATGCACGATCCATTTATGAGGATTCCATGGGTAATATATGGGTAGGCTGGTGTGGAGAGACTGTTGACGGCACGGCTGACGGAGAAGTCGTCATATATGATCTTCACGGTAACCCTATAGAAACCATCCTGAAAGACAACGCGGTTTATTCAATCCTCGAGGACAAAGATCACAATATATGGCTCGGCACCCACGACAAAGGACTTGTCATATTAAGACCTGATGGTAAAGGACAGTATCAGCAATTCTCTTATCGCACTGAAAATGCGCCCGGCGGTCTGTCAAACAACTCCATATTCGATATATTGCAGGATGACGATGGAAGAGTGTGGATAGCGACATTCGGAGGTGGCGTAAATATGGTTAGCCCTGGTTATGACGTGAGAAATCTGTCATTTTCCATCCCCGCGGGCTATCCGACAGACTCCTATCCACGTACACGCAGCCTGCTTGCCGACTCAGCGCATCTGTTTGTCGGCACCGATACGGGTCTGCTTCAGGCCGACCTTGACCCGAAGTCATCCGACTTAAGGTTCCGACCGGTCAGGTATGACGGCCCCGCGCCGGCAAAGGAGATCATACACCTTGTCAACGGACCTGACAATTCGATACTGATATCATCTTTCGGCAAAGGTATATATGGCTATAACCGCGCCACTGGCACCACATATCCGGTAGCCGCCAATGATATCGCAGACAAGCAACCTGTATTTTCAGCCTTACCTGATGATGACGGCAAGCTCTGGGTCACTGCCAGAACGGGGATTCTACTCTACCATCCATCACAGAGTGCAAATTCATTCATCAAACCTGTTGCGGGCAAACTGACTTTACTGGAGACCGAGCCGCTACGCGACAGCAACGGACAGTGCTGGTTTGCCTCAACCGAAGGGCTCCTGAGGGTCAGCGTGCCATCCACCGCAGACAGAGATAACAGTCATCGGGTCCTATTCACCGAAATTACATATTTCCGAGGTGATACGGCGTTGACATCCGTTCTTACCCGTGCCGACTCCGTGATAATTGTTGACCCCGACACGCGCGATATCTCTCTCAGCATGTCAGCCATGGCATTTGCCAATCCAGAAGGAGTAAAATATGCCTGGAGAATACCTGACAACGACACTACGTGGAATGAAGCAAACGGACATCGCATCACTCTGACCGATTTACAGCCCGGAACAGTAACACTGGAAGTCCGCTCCACCGACATTTTCGGGCGTTACCTTGACAATACCGGCACTTTAAGGCTCTATGTCACTCCACGATGGTATGAACGTCGAGGAGTAAGGGTGGTCATGTGGCTTCTCGGAGCGGTAGCGCTGTTGTTCTTGCTCTCATTCATCATACGCTACCGGCGACTGCGCAACATATATCACAGTTTCATAAACAGTCAGCCTGTAGCCCGGGTAAGTTCGGCCATTACTGAAATCATACCCGAGGAAGCGATAACCGATGCTGACAGGGAATTTATCGAAGAACTGAACTTAAAGGTCAGCGAATTGATCGGTAATCCCGATTTTTCAATTGACACAGTTGTCACAGCCATGGGTATGAGCCGCTCGGTATTTTATCGCAGGCTGAAAGCTGTTGTCGGACAATCACCGTCAGAATACATCAATGAATTCCGGCTCCAGCGCGCATCAACAATGTTGCTCGACGAGCCGTCGAAGCAAGTGTCGGAAATAGCTTACGAGTGTGGTTTTTCATCGCCGCAATATTTCAGCAACGTTTTCCGCAAGCGCTACCACCTTACACCGAATGAATGGCGAAAAAAGCGCCAATGACCGGAATTCACACTTGTATGACCAGATTTTGCAATCATAACCTCGTGTATATCTGTAATTTTGCAATATCATTAAAACTACTTATATCATGAGACATTATGCAAATATCAGGAAACTGGTCGGCACATTAGCCTGCATAGCAACCCCATTTTTCTGCATGGAGGCTAAAGAACTTCCACGGGTAATAGTACTTACCGACGCCGAGACAGACGACCGCTGCTCTATGGTACACTTTCTGCTTCACGCCAATGATATGCAGATTGATGGCATCGTGCAATCCAACTCATGCTTCCAGCGTAAGGGCTGGAGTCACGAACCGTGGCTTGAAGAAATGATCGGAGCATACGGCAAAGTATATCCCAACCTGATAGTCCATGACCCGTCTTATCCTTCACCTGAGTATCTGCTGTCACGGATATATGTCGGCGATGAAAATCCGGACCATGTCATGCTCAGCGGTAGTCAGTGCAAGCAGCTGCTTCCAGGCGAGGAGCCGATAATCGACCCGTCAGAATGGCCGGCGACACCGGGTTCTGACCGCATAGTAGAAGTTCTTCTGGAAGATGATCCCCGGCCGGTGTTCATACAATGCTGGGGAGGCGGCAACACTGCGGCCAAGGCGTTCGATCAGCTTAAAAGAGAACATCCCGATGACTATGAACGTGCCATCAGAAAGGCTGTTTTGTACTGTATATGGTATCAGGATGCGGCCGGGCCATATATTGAGCGCAATCATCCGCTCGTCACCATTCTGCTGAACCATCATTTCAGTGGTAGCTGGGACTACGGAACCATGACCAATACCACTTCATTTGTTGACAATTACATGCACAACGGGCTCAATCCACTCGGTGACCTCTATACCCAGCCATATATCAGCGAGGGGGATACTCCCGCATTCCTGTACTCGCTGGAAAATGGACTGCGCTCCTACGAGGACCCGACCTTCGGAGGCTGGGGAGGCCGATTTTATAAAGTAGCTGACTTTGATAATGTCTACCGCGACACCGGCTTCGGCGAACTGCGCGAATGGATTGAACCCGCAATGCACGATTTTCAAGCCCGGCTGCAGTGGTGCGTGACTCCGGAATACAACAAAGCCAACCATAAGCCGACAATCGAAGTTCCCATGGGCCTTGATCATACGGTCAGCAGCGGAGATACCGTAAGGCTCAGGGCCGAAATCACGGATCCCGATATATTTGACGTCGAGGCCGCATGGAAATCACGCGGAGACATGTGGGCACAGAAAGGGATCACGAAAGAGTTTGTAGCCGCCAATCCCGAGCGCTTCCACACTCCATGGCGATGCGCATGGTACCAGTATCCTGCCGGAACATATCCCGGATATGTGGATCTGCATCTTGGTTCGGAAAGAGAAGCCGATATGTGGTTTGTCGCTCCCGAGGTAGATACTCCACAGACCATACATGTGATACTTGAAGCCTACGATATGGCTGTACCGCGTCTTACATCCTATGCACGCTATATCATCACCGTATTACCACGCAATTCCAAAGAATAAATTCATCACAACCGACTATGCGAACAGTTATATTT
>CAZIPQ010000054.1:0-5675 GCA_964541165.1 uncultured Muribaculum sp. | reverse complement strand
GGCGACAGTACCGAAGGCTCGGACTGGATTGTAAAATGTGCCCGTAAGGATGATGGACGCCCGCTCTGGATATTAGTGTGGGGAGCGCTTGAAGATGTCGCGCAGGCACTGCACGATGCTCCTGACATCGCCGATAAAATACGGGTGTACTGGATAGGTGGGCCAAATAAAAAATGGGGATGCAACGCATATAACTATATAGCGCAGAACTTCCCGTCGCTATGGTTTATCGAGAACAATGCCACTTACCGTGGCCTCATCGGCTCCTCGTCAGATAAGTCGCTTTACCAAAGTGCGTTCTGGCCCACATTCATGAAAGATGCCGGAGTGATGGGGCCGGATTTCATAAATTACTACAACGGAATTGTCAAGATGGGCGACACTCCTTCGCTACTATATCTGATGCACGGTGACGCTGACGATCCGACGGCTGATCATTGGGGTGGCCGCTTTGAATCCATGCAGTCAGCACCGCGCTATATTGTGACCGGCCCGTTGCAGCCCACGGATACTGTGCCGTGCTATGCGCTTATGGAATGGGAACTCCGGGGACCTCACATCACTGCCGATCCTGACTCCGTATGCTTCACCCTGACTGTCGACCGACAGCAGTGGCCCGGATACTATACAGGCAATGGAATTTATATTGTAAGATATGCGCCTAAAGCGCCTGCAAGCTTGCCATATACCATCACATCGGATATCGAAGGCTTCCAGGTTCATGAAGGTTGCTTTACGGTGGCAAATGCATGGCCGGTACCCGATGGATACCGGGGAAACGGCCCGTCCATCAAATACAGCCCACTGCCACTCGGCAGCTTTAACGGCGGATCACAGTGGTATACGGACATTCAGGACTACACTTCCTCCTGGCAAGGGAGCAGCACTATAGCACAGTGGCGCGATGACATAATGAAAGACTGGAGCAAGCGCTTCCAATGGCTGAAACAATACCGTGAAACCGATCCGGCAGACACACATTGATGGCTTCACATTGAAAATGTGTATTTTTGACAATTATTATTGATAAAATATTGGATAGGTAATGGTTATTTCAAAAACTTTTCATTAACTTCGCAGTATGGCCTATCGGCCGTAGTGTAACCAAAATTCACATAAAGCCGATATGTCAGGCGCTCTAATACCAGCCATCCTGGTTTTATCACCGGATAAAATTTTATACATTATATGGATAACCATGAATTAAAATTACAGTCGGAGATCAACCGCAAGCGACTCATGGAAGTCGTTTACAAGGCCAAAGCAGGCCATATTGGAGGTGATCTCTCATGCCTGAACGTACTGACGGCATTGTATTTCGACGTGATGAACATCGATCCCAACAATCCATCCGATCCTGACCGTGACCGCTTTATCCTCAGTAAAGGACATTGTGTGGAGGCACTTTATGTCACTCTCGAATCACGCGGTTACTTCACCCGCGAGCTTACCGATACGCTCGGCCAGTTCGGTTCAATCCTTTCAGGACACCCCACTATTGAGGTCAACGGTATCGAAGTCAGCTCAGGCGCTCTCGGTCACGGACTGTCAATAGGCGTGGGCATGGCACTTGCCGCCAAAATGGACAAGAAGGCCTACCGCACTTTTGTAGTCATGGGCGACGGCGAGCAGGGCGAAGGTTCAATCTACGAGGCCGCCATGTCGGCCAGTCACTTTAAGCTGGGTAATCTTGTAGCCATCATCGACCGCAACCATTTACAGATCAGCGGTAACACCGAGGATGTAATGGCACTGGAGGATATCGAGGCACGATGGACCTCATTCGGTTGGGACGTCATCAAGGCCAACGGTGACGACGTCGTCGATCTCGTCAACAAACTGCACGCCATAGATTATACCGCCAATCGCCCCCACCTGATCATTTCGGAGACTACCAAAGGACGTGGAGTGTCATTTATGGAAAATGTGGCCAAGTGGCATCACGGAGTACCCGATGAGGAGCAGTACAACACTGCCATCAAAGAAATCGAATGTCGAATCGCTAAAGAATCAGCCTTATGATAGCCTGCCGTAAAGCCTTCACCGATACGCTCCTCGAGATGGCGCGTACCGACAAAGATATAGTAGCCGTCACCACCGATGCCCGCGGCTCGGTAACACTTGGCGACTTTGCCAAGGAACTTCCCGACCAGTTTGTAGAATGTGGTATCGCCGAGCAGAATGCAGTAGGAATATCGGCAGGACTGGCCCACAGCGGCAAGAAAGCCTATGTGTGCGGACCGGCATGTTTCTATGTGGCCCGCAGTCTTGAGCAGGTCAAGGTCGACGTGGCCTACAACCGCACCAACGTGAAGATACTCGGCGTGAGCGGCGGTGTTGCCTACGGTGCTCTCGGCGCAACTCATCACAGCCTTCATGACATAGCTGTGCTGCGCACATTCCCAGGCATGAATATCGTGCTTCCGTGCGATGCCCGCCAGACGGTGAAGCTGGTAAAAATGCTTACCGGAATGACTGAGCCGGTGTATGTACGAGTAGGCCGCGCAGCTGTACCCGATGTATATGAAAACGATGACTTCAGCTTTGAATTCGGCAAGGCCAACATGCTTACCGATGGCAACGACCTGACCATCATCGCTACAGGCGAAACTGTATACCACGCATATCACGCCGCACTTGAACTGCGTGAAAAAGGGATAAACGCACGTGTGCTCGACATGGCTTTCATCAAGCCCCTCGACACCGAAGCCATCCTGAAAGCCGCCCGTGAAACAGGCCGCATCATCACTGTAGAAGAGCACAGCCAATTTGGCGGTCTCGGCGCTGCTGTAACTGAGACTATCGCAGAGAATCCGGTACCGGTCAAGATACTCGGCATACCTGACGAGGATGTGGTTCATGGCAACTCCAAGGAGATTTTCGCCCACTACGGACTCGATACCGCCGGTATAGTACGTGCCGCCGAAGCGTTTGTAACCCGCTGACAATCAAAACTACCTAAATCCCATAATATCATGACACATAAAGTCATAGCCATAGACCAGAGCACATCGGCCACCAAGGCGATGCTCTTTGAGGACTGCCGTCTGGTCAAGCGTGCCAACATCGAGCACCATCAATACTATCCGCGCACAGGATGGGTTGAGCATGACCCGGTAGAAATCTACGAAAACACCGTCAAGGCCATTAAGGTGCTGATGAACGGAGTAGATAAATCGGATGCCACATGGTCACTCGCCATAACCAATCAGCGCGAGACCGTCATAGTATGGAACAGCGTGACCGGTCAGCCCATACACAATGCCATCGTGTGGCAGTGTCAGCGCGGTGCCGAACTGTGCCAGAAGCTAAAACTCGACGGACATGAGGCAACCGTAAGAGCCAAAAGCGGCCTTATGATCGATCCCTACTTCTCGGCAACCGGCGTGAAGTGGATACTCGATAACGTGGAAGGGGCAGCGGATATGGCCGCCCGCGGTGATCTCGTGCTCGGCACAGTCGAGTCATGGCTTATATGGAAGCTGACAGGCGGTGAAGTACATGCCTGTGACTACACCAATGCATCACGCACGCTGCTGTTCAATATCCATACCCTCGACTGGGATCCGGAACTGCTTGACATATTCGGCATTCCCGCCGCCATGCTTCCAAAAGCGATGCCAAGCGACTCGGTATTCGGTCATACGACGATAGAGGGCCTGTTTGACGAACCTATCGCAATAGCAGGAGCAATCGGTGACTCGCACGGAGCTCTTGTAGGCCAGATGTGTTTCGACCGCGGTATGGGTAAAGCCACTTATGGAACCGGTTCATCGGTAATGGTCAACATCGGAGAAGAGGCACTGACACCACCCGAAGGCCTGGTAACCTCCATCGGTTTCTCGGCGCTCGGCAAGGTGCACTATGCCTTCGAGGGCAACATACACTGTACCGGAGCGACCATCAAGTGGCTTACCGACAAGCTTAACCTCATCAATTCACCGGCTGAAATAGAAGGTATCGCACTGAGCGTGCCTGACAACGGAGGCGTGTACTTTGTTCCTGCGTTTGCCGGTCTCGGAGCTCCGTGGTGGAACTCCAAGGCACGTGCCGCTATCGTAGGCATGACACTGGCTACGGGAAAAGGCCACGTATGCCGCGCCGCACTCGAAGCTATCGCCTTCCAGATCAAGGATCTTATCGACACTATGACCAAGGGCGCCGACCTCGTCATGTCGGAGCTGCGTGTTGACGGAGGCCCGACCAAAAACAATTACCTGATGCAGTTCCAGGCCAATATGCTCAATGTACCGGTCAACCGTGCCGATATCGAGGAGGCTTCGGCATTCGGTGCCGTAATCATGAATGGCATTGCCCTCGGGCTGTGGAAATCGCTTGACGAAGTAGCTGCAATACGCAAGAGCAACGACCTCATCATGCCTGACTGCGATCCGGAACGCGACAAGCCCTTATATGACGGCTGGTGCCGCGCCGTAGCAATGGTAAATCAGAAAAACTAAACAGAAACTTCTTAACTTAACTATTAATATCATAATTCACGACAATGAAAAAAGACGCTATCAACGGAAAAGAGACTTTCGGTATCATAATCGGTACCCGTGCTTATTTCAATTCTGATCTTGCTATCGACGTGCGCAAGACTCTCCTTGAAGATCTTGAAAAGGCCGGCTACGGCTATGTGATCCTCGACGAGTGTGACACACCCACCGACGGCTCAATGGAGACCCTCGAGGACGGCAAGAAGTGCGCCGAGCTTTTCCGCAAATACCGTGACGATATCGACGGCATCATCGTATCGCTCCCCAACTTCGGCTTCGAGATCGGCATCATCAACGCCATCAGCCGCGCCGAGCTCAATGTTCCCGTACTTGTACAGGCTTGCGATGACGAGAATGACAAGGTTGACCTTGACAGCCGCCGTGACGCTTTCTGCGGTAAGATTTCCGTATGCAACAACCTCTATCAGTACGGCATTCCCTTCACTGACACAACTCTCCACACATACTCAATCAACAGCCCGCTGCTCATGCAGGACATCAACCGTTTTGCAGCCGTGTGCCGCGTGGTTAAGAAACTTACCCACTGCCGTATCGGTCAGATCGGTACCCGTCCCCTCGGCTTCAACACCTGCCGTGTAAGCGAGAAACTGCTTCAGGCCAGCGGTATCACAGTTGTCCCCGTAGACCTCAGCGAAATTCTCGAGAATGCCCGCCGCATTAAGGACGACGATCCCCGTCTCGCCGAGAAGATGAAAGCTATCGAGGCTTATGCAACCGTACCCGAAAACTACCGCGAGAAACTTCCTCTCCAGGCCAAATTCGGTCTTGCAGTCGAGGACTGGATCGAGGCCAACGAGATCGACGCCTGCGCCATCCAGTGCTGGGACTCTCTCGAACAGAACTACGGCTGTGCAGCCTGCGTGACCATGAGTATGCTCGGCGACAAGCTCATCCCCTGTGCATGTGAGACAGATATCGCCGGTGCTGTATCAATGTATGCCCTTATGCTTGCCTCAAAGCACGCTCCCTCACTGCTTGACTGGAACAACAACTTTGCCGAGGACCGCAACCGCTGCGTATGTACTCACTGCGGTAACGCACCCAAGAGCTTCATGCAGGACGACCTCAAGCTCGGTCCTCTCGGTGTACTCGGCCGCACACTCGGCAAGATCAATACCTTCGGCGCCGTATATGCAAAGGCAGCTCCCGGCGACT
>CAZIPQ010000053.1:0-15534 GCA_964541165.1 uncultured Muribaculum sp. | reverse complement strand
GGGGGGCGTGGTGGTAGGCTAATTGCGGTTTTCTGGTGGGGTGCCGATGTGGTTGAGTTGGGGTAAGGGTGTTGAGTTAGAGTGGGTAAGGGTGTTTTTTATGGTTGGAAATACATTAAGTAAATAGTTAAATATGATTAACGGAAGTGTATGATTTATGTAATCAATATGCTGATATATAATTGTATATAGTATGCAATAATATACGTGCAATTTGCATATTTTATTTTAAATTCAATATAGCATTTGGCAATTTAAATCAAATTACGTATTTTTGTAACTGATTGTCAGTTTGTAGCTTTTAACAGGGATATGCATTGACAGTCGTTAAGTGTAGATGAACTTTTTTGAGATTATTATTAGACCAATTAATTATCGAGCATGAAATTATCTGAAAGTTTTTTATGCGGAACACGCCGGCTGTTCTGTATTCTTGCTTTATGCGCAGGATGCGGAATAATGGCCACTGGCGTTGCATCCGCACAGAGCTCTGCCACCGCTCCGGCCTCAGGCACGGTTAACGGTGTGGTCGTTGATGATAGTGAACATCTGCCTATGGTGGGTGTGACAATATCAGTAGTCAAGGACGGCAAGGTAGTAGGCGGTGTGGCAACCGACATTGACGGTTTGTTTAAAGTCAATGTACCCTCGGGAGCTTCACTGCGTGTGTCATACATCGGCTATTCGACCCAGGATGTCGCTCCTGTGTTTGGCAAGTCGATGGAAATCGTGATGAAAGAGGAGGCTCAGAAGATGAATGAGGTTGTTGTCAACGGTTACTTTACCCGTCAGCGCAACACTTATACCGGTTCGGCCAAGACTCTTACCGGTGATGAGATCCTGAGTGTGTCGCCTACCAATATATTCCAGGCACTGAGCACTCTTGATGCCGGCCTTAACATCACGCAGAACAATGCGATGGGTTCTAACCCTAACAACATTCCTGACCTGGTGATCCGAAGCACCACCTCACTTGCAACAAACAATGAGGTAGGTCTTAACGCACCGCTTATCGTGATCGACGGTGTCGAGAGCAATCTTCAGGCACTCTATGACATGAACGTGCAGGATATCGAGCGTGTCGACATTCTTAAGGATGCCTCGGCGACGGCTCTCTATGGTGAGAATGCCGCCAACGGTGTGATTATCATCGAGCGTAAGCGAGTAGTGCAGGCTCCCGTGCGCGTGCGTTATACATTTACTCCCCAGTTTAGCTTTGCCGATCTGAGCAGTTACGAGCTGTGTAACGCTTCGCAGAAACTGGCTCTCGAACGTCTTGCCGGTCTTTATGATTCGCACGACGGCAGCCTGAACTCGGAGTATTATCGTAAGCTTGCGCTTATCAGCGCCGGTACCGATGTCGACTGGATGTCAAAGCCTGTACGTAACAGTTTCTCCAACACTCACTCGCTGTCAGTGTCAGGTCGTGGTTCAGGCCTCGATTATAACTTCACCGCCGACTATGCCAACATAAACGGTGTAATGAAGGATGACAACCGTAACCGTTACGGCATGAACGCCTATCTGAGCTACCGTTTTAAGGACAAACTTGTCGTGACTCTGCGTGCCGAGCACACCAATCTGTCGACTAAGAATTCAAAATACGGTTCGTTCAGCGATTATCTTCAGGCCAATCCTTATGACTCGCCTTACGACGATCACGGCAACTTTGCCAAGTCGCTCTCTTACAACATGAACAACCCTCTTTACGAGGCATCGCTGAGCAGCTTCGGCAAAACTGAGGCCCGCACACAGAACGTGTCACTTGATGTGCGCTACAACTTCAAGCCGAATCTTTATGTTACCGCCCAGGGTTCTTACAGCACATCGCGCAGCCGCAGCGACGAGTTCAAGTCACCCGACTCAAACTCATTTGCCGGCAAAGAGCTCAACCAGAGAGGTACATACCGCCTCGGTAACCTTACTGCCGATAACTGGACCGGTAAGGTGATCGGTAACTGGATCCACAACTTTGACAACAACGGCACCATGTTTACCCTTAACCTCGGGTGGGAAATACGCCGTAACAAGTCGACTTCAAGCTACATGACCGGCAGCGGCTTCCTCTCTGACGACCTTGCCGATATTTCCTATGCAACTACTTATTCTACCGAGCAGCTGCCTAAGGGTGGCGAGGATCTGTCGACAAGTGTCGGTGGATTTGCCGCAGCCAACTTCATGTTTAAGAACCGCTATGTGATCGACGGTAGCTATCGTCTGTCAGGTTCTTCAAAATTTGGTGCCGACAAGCGTACCGCTCCGTTCTGGTCGGTAGGCGCCGGTTACAACATGCACAATGAGAACTTTATACGTGATCTCGGTTTTGTCGATCTGTTGCGTCTGCGCACCAGCTACGGTTACACAGGTAGCGTGAAGTTTGACTCATATCAGGCCATGTCGACTTACTTCTATTCGATCAACTACCTGCACTATGCCGGTGTCGGAGCGATACCTGTAGCGATGGCCAATCCTGACCTTAAGTGGCAGACTACGAAGAAATTCAACGTAGGTATTACCTCATCGCTTTTCGGTGACCGCATGAACTTCAACGTGGACTATTACCACGAGATTACCGATGACATGCTTATCGATGTGTCCCTTCCTCCGTCGTCAGGTGCGACTTCGGTTAAGAACAATTTCGGCAAGCAGCAGAGCAACGGTGTCGAATTCTCGGTATGGGGCAAGCTGATACAGACCCGCGACTGGGGCTGGACGGTTTCAGTCAACGGCCTGCATTCAAAGACTACCATCAAGAATATATCTGATGCACTCAAGCGTAAGAATGAACAGAACGCTGCTGATAACAAGAATACCACTCCGCGTCTGCAGTTCCGTGAGGGCGAGTCACCTACAGCAATCTATGCCGTGCGTTCAGCCGGTATCGACCCTGCTTCAGGTAAGGAGATTTTCATCACCAAGGATGGAAAATATACCTATGACTACAATGCTCTTGACCAGGTTGCGGTAGGTGACACCAATCCTACTCTTCAGGGTACTATGTCGACTATGTTGATGTATCGCAACCTGTCGCTCAATGTCAACTTCTCTTACCGTTTCGGCGGCGACATGTACAACTCGACCCGTATGTCAAAGGTTGAGAACATCAATCCGCAGTACAATGCCGACCTCCGCGCCTTTACCGAGCGCTGGAAGCAGCCCGGTGACATCGTGCCTTATCTCGGTATCTCAGCAACCGGCGGAAAAACATTCGCCTACAGCGACCGCTTCGTTGAGAAGGACAATGAGCTGTGGCTGTCGAGCCTTAACCTGCAGTACAATGTGCCTCAGTCATGGGTAAGCAATCTCGGACTGCAGCGTCTGTATCTGAGTGCCGGTGCCGAGGATCTTTTCCGCCTTACGAGCGCCAAATATGAGCGCGGTACAGCTTATCCTTATAGCCGCAGCGTGAACTTTTCAGTAAGTGTTACTTTCTAAAACGACTAACCGACAATGAAAAAATTATATATATCACTTGTAGCCCTGCTCGGACTTGTCACCACCTCGTGTGATGACTATCTGGATGTCCGTCCCAAGGGTGATAAGGTCGAGAATGACCTGTTTGAGACCCCGCGCGGTTTCGAAGAGGCTATATACGGTGTCTACGGCAGTATGGCTTCCAAACAGCTTTACGGTATGTATCTCGTATGGGGCATACCCGAGCTGCTTGACCAGAATCTTACCTGCGGCAGCACTCTTGGCAAGCCTTTCTGCACCTACGACTACGATAACCAGTATGTGCGTGACTGCCTGCTCGAAGTTTGGACAAGAGCCTACGAGAGTATAGGCTATGCCAACAATGTACTCGATAATCTGAGCAAGAAAAATAAGGATGACTTCCCGATGTATGATATATACAAAGGTGAAATGCTTGCCGTGCGCGGCATGCTGCACTTTGACCTATTGCGTCTTTTTGCTTCGGCCGACAAGTCAAAGACCGGTATTCCTTATGTGACTTCCTACTCGTTCTCGGTTAAGCCGTTTGTCACCGTAGGAGAGGGACTTGACCTCGTGGTAAAGGATCTGACCGAAGCCGAGTCGCTGCTTGCCGAGGATGAGACCATTATGGTATATCCCCGTAACAACGAGCAGTATGATCGCTTCATGAACTGGCGTGAGACTCACCTTAACATTCATGCCGTAAGAGCCCTGCTCGCACGTTGCTACTGGTATATGGGCAATAACGAGAAGGCTGCCTATTACGCATGCAAGGTGATCGACAGCAAGGTATTCCCGCTTGTAGAGGAGACCGAGGTACCGACATTCCTGGCCGGTGTGCTTTCTCCGAAAGAAACCATCTTCGGTCTTTACTCAACCACTTACCTTGATTTGAGCCGTAGCTTCCTCTATACTTATCAGTCATATCATTCTTACTCTCCGTATGATGATAACTCGGGTTCGTCACATCTCCTGCCCTGGCACGCTCTCTACAATCTTGACATCGACGGTACAACCCAGGACTTCCGTAAGAATCAGTTCCGTCAGAACGACCGTATGTCATACGCGTTCAAGATGGTGGACTACCTGACTATCGAGAACTCGAGTACTTCTGACCGTGCCGGCTTGATTTCAGGCATCAGCCTGATCCACTCGGCCGAGATGTATCTGATAGCCGCCGACGCTCTTCTGGCGACCGACTATAACAAGGCTCTCGGATATTTCAATGAGGAGATTACTTCGCGCGGTCTGACCCGTCTCGCTCCGGATGTAACCCTTACCGCCGAGCGTATCTACAACGAGTTCCATAAAGAGCTTTTCTGTGAGGGTCAGGTGTGGTTCAACATGAAGCGCCTCAACCGCGACATCGTGTCAAACGCAGAGTCACGTATAATCCCTGCCAGCGATGCCATCTATGTGCTTCCTATCCCGAAGGAGGAATATGAGTATCGTCCTGAGGAGTAATAACACTACTATCATAAATTACAGAGATGAAAACGCTTAACAACATATTGTGGTGTGCGGGGCTGCTTGTTGCAGCCACCGCCTGCACCGAAGAGGACTATAAGCTGTACGATGTCGGTCAGAAGGACTCGGTATTCTTTGAGTACCGTGACAATAAGAATGAGCTTGTCACCGATATCAGCTACAGCTACAACTATGACATCGCCACAGTACATACCATTGAGATACCTGTGACACTCATGGGTATGCCGGCCGAGCGTGACCGTCATATCGCAATAGTGTCTATCAAGGATAAGACCACCATGGTCGAGGGTGTTCATTATACAATCGATGATCCCGTGCTTCCTGCCGGTGCCATCAACGGTATTATCAAGGTCAATCTGCTCCGTGACAAGGATCCTCAGTTGCTTGAACAGGAATTCACTCTCAGTCTTACAATCGGCGAGAACGAAGATCTGCGTTCGGTAGGGGAGAATGTGTTCAATATCACTTATTCCGACATCCGTCCCGAGATCCGCCCGTCGTGGTGGACCACATGGTCACCGCTGCCGGTATATTCGTTTGAGAACGCGCAGCTGTTCTTTGAATATTTCCACAGACTTGTTCCCGAAGCCAATCCTACTATCTATAAGGAAATGGTGGATCATTACGGCGCTTACTTCGAGAAAGCTACCAACCTGCAGGGTCCTATGGCCAATTACAGTACTTTCCTTCAGAAGATAGTATGTCTGCCGATGTATAACGAACATCCTGAGATCGCCTGGCAGGCTCAGCCCTAAGGTTAACTTTTGTCTCACATTTTTAGACTAAGCTGAAACAATGAAGAGAATACAATCAATTATACTTGGTGCATGCACGCTTGCTGTCGCATCGGCCATGACGTCATGTATTGAAGACGAGAGCGTGTATGCCGGAGCTGAGTTACCCGGAATTACTGTTCCGGTGCCCGATGACGGTTCGCTGCCCGAAGTTAATTTCAATTACGGTGATGAGTGTGTGATCGATCCTAAAGTCAATTATCAGGGTTCAGGAGAATTGCGCTATGAATGGAGTGTCGGTACTTATACAGAAGGTATCAAGGGTGCCCTCGAGGTAGTGAGCAATGATCCTGTGTTGCGCTATTCGTTCCCGATGGGCGGCACATATTATGCTCATCTTGATGTAACCGATGGTAAGGTGGGTGTCGTTCAGGACTACCTCGTGAATATCAACCGTACATTCGAGCAGGGCTACATGATCGTGTCGACTGATAAGAGCGGTAACGGTAATCTTGCGTTTATCAAGGACCGCACGCCCGAGGAGGTTGAAGCCGGTACACCTGCGGTGGTAATGGAAAATTGCCTCGAGCGCTTTAATATCGGTATTACTCCCGAGCCGATAATCGACGCATACATTCTTAAGCTCACTTATCCGGTGATGGTCAACCGCCTTGTCGTGTCGACAGCTTCGAAAAGCCTGTTCCTGGATATGACTTCGCTTACTTCAATATCGACCATTGACTATGACCCGATTATCCCCGGATTCAAGTCTACCATCAATATCGGAAACTCGACCAACATCACCGCTTATGACAATGCGTCAAAGAAGGGTATTGTGCTTGACGGCAACAATATGTTCGGTTACGAAAGCGAACCCTATGATGAGGTTGACTTTGATGCTGTCTACAGCGGTAATTATGAAGCCTACGGCGTAGTCAACTTTGAAACCGCGTATGTGAAGTACAATCCTCTCCGCATATATGCCAACAGTCCGTACGTGGGCTGGATAAGCACGTCAGATGCCGGCTGGAAGGGTACTCCCGGCGATCAACTGTATGCTAACGAAGAGCTACTGGACTTTTTTATAGGAGAAAAGGTGATGGAATATGATCCGGTGTATGACTACTCTTATTCAGTATATCCGGTATATGTTCTTACCCGTGACAAATCAACCGGTAAGGTTTACAACAACTATCTGTCAGGATTTGGCGGATATGACATGGAGATGGAGATCAAGGCCCGTGCCGAGTGTCCCACTACCGCCGATACCGCCGTGCCCGGTAAGGATGTTTCGATAGTTCCGTCAGCAACCTATCATCGTACATATTATTCAGTTGATAACAATGTCTATGCTATGCTGAAAGAGGGTGATGCCTTCATCTTCCCCAATAAAAACCAGTATTGCATCAGTTATCCCGGTGAAGAGGTGACATATATAACACTGCGTACGGCTACCAATGAACTTGTAGTGGCTACTTGCACTACTTCGACAGGCCGTGGTAATGTATATATCTATGACGTCAAGGATGTACGTACCGACAATCCTAATCCCGAGCCTAAGGCTACATTCAAGAATTGTGCCGACCGCATAAGCAAAATATTCTATAAGTCGCGTAACTGATAAAACTTATGATACGACAAATCATACTGACTGCGGGTCTGTGTCTCGGCTTGACTGCCGGGGCACGGACCCTTGGTTTTTCCGTAAATATCCCTGAGGCTGCTGACAATGACAAGATGCAGGTGGCTGTTTCGCCTGCCGACAATCCCTCGCCTCAGGCCAGTGTAGTGTTCAGTAAAGAAAACGGCTCTGAATTCAAGGGCCAGGTTACTGAAAATCCCGGCGGCATATACAATCTGTATGTGTATACCGACAAGGTGCAGATGTCTTTGCCGGTATATGTCAAAGATGTCAAGGATGCGGCCTTCGGTGTGACCGTTACGGATAATATTCTTAAAACTTCGTTGACTGACGATGCCAACCGTGCTTTATTTGCCTATAATACGGCACTGATCGACAGGTCAAGATCGCTTATGCGTAATGAGAATGAGCTTACCGATGCCGGACTGCGTGACGCCCTCAAAGGCTATATTACCGATGCCGACTCGATTCTGGCTATCTATAAAGTGTCGCCTGAGGTCAAGGATTATATCGGTGTGTGGAGCTACATATCCGCATACAGCGCTTATGATACTGCTGTTTTTATGGCCAAGCGCGCAGGTAAGGCAATATCTTTCAGTCTGCAGGATTGCCTGCCTGATCCTTCGGAAGTTCTGGATAATAGTGTGGCTACATGGTTCCCCCAGACAGGTTATATCGTGGCGTCATCGATTACCGGAAAGACGATTGAAGATCGCATGGCCCATCTGTATGAGCGCTACAAGCAGCCGGTCATCCGCGCAAAAGCATCCTCATCGCTGATCAGTACATTCCTTGACCGGTTCAACTACCGCGACAACTTCGCAGAGGGAGAGGCTCAGCTTGAGGCGCTGACGGCTAAATATGACCTTCCCGATACATATCTGGCCACATTCCGTGCCCGTCACGCAGTGATGCCGGGTGCTGTGTTCCCTGATGTGGTGCTTGTGGATAAGGAGGGCAATCAGGTCGAGTTCAGTAAATTCCGTGGAAAATATGTCTACATCGACCTGTGGGCATCATGGTGTGGCCCTTGCATACGCGAGGTGCCGAGCCTCAAGGCTATCGAGAAGGAACTTGCCGGTGGAAATGTAGAGTTTGTCTCAATCTCGCTTGACACAGACCGTGATGCCTGGCTCAACAAGATGAAGCAACTCGACATGCACGGAAATCAGCTTCTTGACCGTGACGGACGCCTTGGTCAGCAACTGAACATACGCGGCATACCTCACTTCCTAATATATGACCCTGAGGGGCGCATGTACCAGTACAATGCACCGCGTCCGAGCGCTGAAGGCACTCTGCAATTGTTGAAAGACCTGAAATAATAAAAATATGTCTCGTCTGAGAGGATTAGTAATTGTATTTATCGCTCTGCTGCTTGCGGCCCGACCGCTGGCGGCAGAGTCGCGTTTTAAGCCTACGCAACTCATATTGCCGGGAGCGCTGATCGCCGTCGGCGCATGGGGTGTGAGCGACGGATGGCTTCGTGATGTCAGCCGCGATGTACGGCGAGGGATGCAGCATCTTAGCGGAGGCCACACACTGCATATTGACGACGGACTGCGGTATGTGCCGCTTGCCGGTTATCTTGCACTTGGCAGTATCGGAGTGCACAGTCGCCACAATCTGCGTGACCGCGCATTCATTGCCGCTGGAGCCACGGTAACAATGCTGGCTATCACACAGCCTGTAAAATGGGCTGTCAAGGAACGTCGTCCGGGAGCGCCCGAAGAGTGCAATTCCTTTCCTTCAGGACACACCGCTGTAGCATTTATGGGTGCTGAGCTGCTTAGAAGTGAATACGAGTGGTATATCGGCCTGGCCGGATATACGGTGGCCGGAGGCGTGGCGTTTCTGCGACTGTATAATGACCGTCACTGGCTCAATGACGTGATTGCCGGAGCCGGAGTGGGAATATTGAGTGCAAGAGTAGGGGAGTGGCTGCTCCCTGTGTGGCATCGTGTATTTAAACTTGATCGGGGCGCTACCGGAGCCGTCATGCCGACGTATGATCCGGCGACACATTGCGTAGGACTTGCGGCCGCATTAACATTTTAGTGGAAATTAAGGTAATTCGTAAACTTTAAGAAAATGGGATTGTTGTATTAATAGAAGTTCAACTAAAAAACTAAAGTTTATGAAACCAACTAGAATTAATTTCTTAGGTTTTTCTAAGAATTGGTGGCTCGTACTTCTGGCAGGTATAGTCACAGTGATTTGCGGGTTTGCGTATTGGTTTTGGCCGGCAGCCGGTTTTGCCATCGCATCACAGATTTTCGGATGGTTGCTCATCCTTGTAGGTATCGTGCAGCTTGCTGTTGCAGCCGGACCCCGTTATCCTAAAGGCTGGGGCTGGTGGATTGCCGGAGGTATGATCGACATGTTCATCGGCTTCATGATGGTCCGCAGTATCGTTCTATCTGAAGAGGTCTTCCCCTATTTCCTTGCGCTGATCTTCATCTATTGGGGTATCACAATGATAATCAGCTCAGTCAACGGACACAAGGGTAAATACTGGTGGCTCTATCTTATCAACGGTATTCTGCTGATGCTTATTGGTTTCTTCTTTATCGAGGCCGGTTACATACAGAATATGATGATGGTCAGCTTCCTCGTATCACTTTCATTTATCTACTGGGGCTTCTCGCTCTGCATGATCGCTTACGACATCAAGCCCTCTCCTGAAAATGGTGCTGACGAAGCTAAGTAATACTGAGCATATCTAAAAAACAACACTGATCCGCGGCCGCAGGCGCTTTGAGCCGGCAGTCGCGGATCAAAGGTGTTAAATATTCTTATGGTGTATCGGAAATAGCTGAAATTGCTTGTGAGTATGGGCCTAACATTGTAACTTTAGCCTTACTTGGATTAAACTCAGCCTGTCGGCGGCAGTCTAACCAATGTAGAGATAATTATTTAATGCACTTAACTAAAAAGGAACCAGGAATTATGATTGCTAAAAAATTATTGTTGCTGACCGCTCTTCTTAGCATGGGCTCGGGCATTATTTATGCTCAGTACGATGATGACATCTACTATAATCCTGCCAAGGATCCTAAGGCTAAGACACAGCAGGTAAAAAAGACTAATACAACTACTCAAAATACTTCCACCTATAATCCCTATCTCGGGGGCGATTTTGCCGCGGCCGATACTTATCAGGCCGAGGGAACATCGACCCGTAGTGTCGACGAATATAACCGTCGCGGTGCTTACAGCGCCAAGGGACAGAACAGTCAGCCAGTGGCCGGTGGTGAGGATTTTGCATATACCCGCCGAATTGAGAAATTTCACAACGGTGACATTATTGCCGATATCAATGATCCGGAACTGGTGGAGTATTACTACTCGACTCAGCCAACTGATATAACCATCAACGTTATAACTCATCCTTACGGATGGTATGATCCCTGGTACAGCTGGAATTCACCCTTCTACAACAACTACTGGGACTGGTATTATGGTCCGGCATGGGCATGGGGTCCGTCATGGTCATGGGGCTGGGGCCCGTCGTGGTCGTGGGGCTGGGGTGGTCCCTGGGGTCCGTCATGGGGCTGGGGTCCATCATGGTCATGGGGCTGGGGTGCCGGCTGGGGCGGTCCTTGGGGTCCGTCGTGGGGCTGGGGTCCCGGTTGGGGCTATCCCGGCGGAGGCTGGGCCAATGCTCCGGTGTACACTCCCAACGGACGTAATCCCGGTCAGGGCATACGTAACGGCTATACCGGCAATTTCCGTCCGGGTTCGGCATCGTCGACCACCAATCGCGGCAACGGGCTTGCATCCGGTTCTTTCGGAAATTTCCGTCCGGGTCAGTCAGGCTCAACTGTACAGGGTGGCCGTCCTACCAACAACAGCGGTAACGTTTCCGGCACCACTAACCGTGTGAATCCCACTACCGGTAACCGTACTACAAGCGGTAACCGCGGTAGTCAGAATTACAATAACAACAATTACAATACTAACCGTAACAGTAATTCCAACTGGTCGGTACCCAGCTATAACTCAGGTTCACGCGGCACCGGCTCAATGGGTGGCGGCGGTGGATTTTCCGGAGGAAGCAGCAGCGGTTCACACCGCGGCGGCCGTCGATAAGCCTCTATGAAGTTAGCTGATCTGTTCTCTAACATTTAAAATTAAAAAGCAATGCGATTTACAAAGCATATATTGATATTGACTGCGGCTGCCATGCCGGCCGTGGCTATGGCTCAGGGAGCCGTTGACGCTGCCAATCTGTCGCAGCCTGATCTTCGTGGTTCAGCACGCTTCATGTCGATGGGTGGTGCCTTTACCGCTCTTGGCGGAGATATCACCTCGCTTAACCAAAATCCGGCCGGTATCGGTATATACCGCAGCAGTGAGGTAGGCCTGACACTTAACCTTGATTTCCAGAAGGCCACCACTTCGGCTCAGGGGAGCAGCATGGATGAGACACAAACCAAGTTCAGTTTCAATAATTTCGGTTATGTCGGTTCGATGCTTATCCCCGAATCTGAACTGAAGAGTATCGCCTGGGGTGTAGGTTATTCGCGTGTGGCTTCGTTTGACCGCGTGGCAAGAGGTAGTCTCGGTAATCTTAATGGAGCATCGCTTACCAATTATATCGCCGGTATGACGAATGCCTCAGGTGTCTACCTGGATGATCTTCAGTTTGGCAATAATTTCAACCCGTATGTCAATGGCGATGCCGCATGGCTTGATATCCTCGGATACAACAGCTTCCTGATCAATGATCTTGGACAGACCAGTATGGGAACTCCTAATTTCATAGGTCTTATGGGTAACGGTACAACCGGAACTGCCGGATTCCTGCTCCGTGAAAAGGGACAGGTCGATGAGTATTCATTTACTCTCGGCGGTAACGTTAGCAATGTAGTGTACTGGGGCCTCGGTCTTGGTGTTACCGACATTGATTATACCCAGTTGTGTTACTATGATGAAAATCTTACCAACGCCTACTCTGTGTCAAAGTTGCGCAGCAACGGTGAATATGAGATTGAAAACGGTACCGGTACAGCCGCATATACACTCGGCAACTATCTTCACTCAACCGGTTCAGGCGTTAATGTGAAGCTCGGCCTTATCTTCCGTCCTATCAATGAGCTCCGTCTTGGTATCGCCTTCCATACTCCGACATGGTACAATATGACCGACACCTATTCAGGTAGTGTGGATTACTGCTATCTGCCCTCATTAAACAATATCTATGAGAACCAGGTGGCAGGTACTGAGTATACCAATAATGGCCGTGAAAGCAGCAATGACTACCATCTGCGTACACCATGGCGCCTCATGGTCGGTGCTGCCGGTGTGATCGGAACACAGGGCATCATCAGCGTCGATTATGAATACCGTGCTTCAAACGCTATGCGTATAAGCGATCCTGACGGTTATGAATATGATGATGTGACATCCGATATCAAGACCTACTACAAGGGTACGAATATCGTGCGTATAGGTGGTGAGCTTCGTGTGACTCCCCAGCTGAGTCTGCGCGTGGGTTACAGTTATGAGACTTCGCCCGTCAAGCAGCAGGCTGCCAATGACAATTATTTTATCTGGACTGCCGGTACTATTCCGAGCTACACATTTAACAAGACAACTCAGTATGTAACTGCCGGTCTCGGATATCGTTACAAAGGTTTTTATGCCGATTTAGCTTATGTCAACAAGCAGCGTGAGACTACCTGGCACGCATTTTCTCCGATGATTGAGGATGGCAGGACCCTTCAGGGCTCTCCTTCAGCATCCATAAAGAGCAACAATAATCAGGTTGTGCTTTCAGTAGGATATAAGTTCTGATCATAAGGCTGCATTACAGCTTATAAATGAGTCAACAAACGATCGATTTAGATAATCCGGAATTTCGGGTGGCGTGGAATTTACTCCGCACCACCCGTCGTTCTGTATTCCTGACAGGTAAAGCCGGCACCGGTAAGTCGACTTTCCTGAAATATATCTGCCGCAATACCGACAAAAAGTATGTCGTACTTGCACCTACCGGTATTGCTGCCGTTAATGCCGGGGGTGTAACCATGCACTCCTTCTTCCGGCTGCCGTTCAAACCGCTTCTGCCTGATGATCCTGAGTTTTCCGAGCACAGGCTGAAGGAGCGCATGAAATATCCCAAGCCACTTATCAAACTTATCCGCGAGCTCGACCTTATCATCATCGATGAGATATCGATGGTGCGTGCTGACATAATTGATTTTATCGATAAGATACTGAGAGTGTACTGCGATAACCGCCGGGAGCCTTTTGGCGGCAAGCAGCTGTTGCTTGTCGGTGATGTGTTTCAGCTTGAACCGGTCGTAACCGGCGATATGCGTGATATTCTGGCACGCTTTTATCCTGACAATTATTTTTACAGCGCCAGGGTGTTTCAAGAGGTGAAGCTCGTGCCTATCGAGTTGCGCAAGGTCTACCGGCAGAGTGACAGCCGTTTCATCGACCTTCTTGACCGTATGCGTTCGGGCCATCCGTCGCGGGCCGATATGGATCTGCTTAATGCAAAGGTGGGCCGTAACTTGGGCGATACCGCCGATCGTATGGTTATGACACTTGCTACTACCCGTGGCACTGTTGACTCGATTAACGACAGCAAGCTTGAAGAGCTGCCGTCGGATGAAGAGCTGCTGATAGGGGAGATTACCGGCGATTTTCCTGAAAATGCGTTGCCTACACTGCTTGAGCTGACCCTGAAGGTCGGCGCTCAGGTGGTGTTTATCAAGAACGATCCCGAGCGTAGGTGGGTCAACGGCACCATTGGACGAGTCATAAGTATTGACGATGATCACATAATGGTAGAGCTTGATTCGGGGGAGACCCATGTCGTGGAGCCTGCTGTGTGGAGTAATATACGTTATGAGTATGACGAGGCGTCGCGCAAGGTCAAGGAGATTGTGCTTGGTCAGTTCAAGCAGTTTCCGGTAAGGCTTGCATGGGCGCTGACCATTCATAAGAGCCAGGGCCTTACATTCAACAATGTGATTATCGACATGGGTTCGGGCGCATTCAGCGGCGGTCAGGCTTATGTGGCTCTAAGCCGTTGCCGTTCATTGGAGGGTATGGCTATGCGCTCCACCATCAACGAACGCGATGTGTTTGTAAACCCTTCAGTAGTAAGGTTCAGCAACGGATTCAACGACATGGCGCTTGTCAATGAGGCGATTGCTGACGAGCGAATGCGTGAGGCCCTCCGGCATGCACTGCGGGCTGTCGATGACGGACATCCCTCTCAGGCCTGGGCCATTTACTCGGCCCTCATAGCCGACTATCCGCAGGCTGCCGCAGCAATGACGCCTCAGCTTTCGCGCCTGATGCGCATGCGCCTTTACCGTTCCGAGCGATATCGCAGGGAGGTCGATGAGTTGCGCCGGCGAATTGATGATGACAATGTCCGTTTCCGCAAACTGGCCATGGAATATGTGGCCATGGCTACAGAATGTCTTAAGGAGGGGATGGAACTTACGCCTATAATCGCCAATTATGACAAGGCTATTGCGATATGTCCTGACTGTGTGGAGGCCTGGATTGGCCGGGGCAAGGCACTTGCATCGGTTGATGATACCGACGGAGCCCTTGCGGCTTATGATAAGGCGGATAGCCTATTGTCAACAGTGGCCGGCGTAGATATAAAGTTGCGCGTCACGGTTGCGCTTGATCGCGGCAAACTGCTGTATCGCAGCGGTGACATGGCAGGTGCGCTCGACTCTCTGCTTAAGGCTGAGGAGCTTGATGTGGACAATCCCAAGGTGCACTCGCTTCTTGCACAGCTATATGAAAAAACAGGTGACGAGCGCAATGCGGCCCGTCACCGTGATCTTGAACGCCGTAACCGTCGGCGCCGTAAGTCGTAAATAATCAGAGATTAGCGCGGAAGCACGTTGACTGTCAGCTTCTCATAAGCTCGTTCGGCTTTAGCGCGAGCTTCGTCAAGAGTATCGGCAGTGGCAAGTATCACACCCATGCGGCGATGACCTTTCACTTCCGGTTTGCCGAATATTCGCATCTGTACACCGGGCTCCTCAAGTACCTTTTCAAGGTTGTCAAATTCGATTTTGTCCGTGTCGCCTTCCACAACAACTGCGCGCGAGGCTGACGGACCGTAGAAGCGTATTGCCGGAACCGGAAGGCCGAGTAATGCACGTGCATGCAGCCCGAATTCACTCAGATCCTGCGATATCATTGTCACCATGCCAGTGTCATGCGGACGAGGGGATACTTCGCTGAATATCA
>CAZIPQ010000052.1:0-15630 GCA_964541165.1 uncultured Muribaculum sp. | reverse complement strand
GTGAGTCTCCTCGGGAGATGGGACTCACATTGAAGCAAACCGGACGAAAATTTGGAGAATTTTGTAAATGTAGCGGTCTTTGTTAGGAAGTGCCGCTTTTTTTGTGTACCTTTGTTAATGCATATGCACATCCGTTTACTATTTGTACTATTATCATGACCAACATTTTGTACTCTGTTGTATTTCTGGTAACGCTGTGGCTGTCGGTCCATCCTATGACGGCTCATGCCGTGACGCCGATGGAGTTTCAGGAACTCCTTAAAGAAGTCGACAGGGCTATCAATAAATGTAATTCTAAATTAGATTCTATATCAGCGCTTCAGACGAGACGTACATTAAGGCTCTCTGAAGCGTTGTCGTATAATGACAGTATTGCTTTGATCGACAGTCTTGTGCGTGACTATACCCATCGGAATGTGGATTCGATGTACAGGTATTCGTCAATGGGTCATGAGGCTGCCGCCAGGCATGCTGATGAAGATGCAATGTTCAGATTCGCGCTTAATAAGACTATGGGTTATCCTCTTAGAGGCTACGTACATGAGGCTATCGTAAGTATCGATAGCCTCTCTATGTTGCCTCTGTCGACGGCTCAACGGCGTGATCTGTTTGACATGGCGCGCAGGCTATATCTTACGCTGACCTCGGTTTATTCCAAGGATTCCGTGCAGGAGTATTATATGGAAAAGTATATCGCGTATAACGATTCCCTTCTCATGTTAGGTGGCCCGCGGGAGGGCGTTGACTATCATCGTTATCTGGGGACTCATTTTATGGGTGTCGGGGAATATCCGAGGGCTATTGTTGAACTTTCGGGACTGCTTGACACGATTGCGCCTGGAAATGAGGAATATCATAATACGGCGAGTATGCTGGCTATGATCAATTATATGCGTGACAAACGCCTTGATTGGATCTATTATGTCGCCCTTACAGCCAAGTCGGAACTCGAGGCCGGGTATATCGACAGTGAGTGTCTGCGGCTGCTTGCGGTTTATCTCTATGATCAGGGAGATGTGGCCCGTTCGCAGCACTATGCTTTTGCCTCGCAGGATTTCATCGCAAGGAGCAATATGAATTTACGCGCGTTGCAATATGCGGATATCCTGCCGGTTATTGTCAATTCGTCATGTGAGGCCCAGAGGATGTATTCTTATATGCTTACCGGAGGCATAATCCTGCTTTCGGCACTGATGATATTGCTGTTTTTGTGGATGCACAGCCGCACGCGCAGGATGAAAGTCCTTGATGCCAAGTTGGATGAACTCGCTAAGTCAAATGCATTAAAGGAGAATTATCTCAGTCAGTTTATGCAGCTTTATACGGTGTACTTTGAGCAGCTTGACGATTACAACCGCATGATCACCCGTAAGTTGCAGGCGCGTCAGGTGGAAGAATTGCTTGCTGTGGTAAAGTCAGGAAAGTTTGCCGAGGAGCAAAGTGAGCAGTTTTATCATCTGTTTGATGAAGCCTTTGTCAGCATGTATCCTGACTTTGTTCAAAGTGTCAACGAACTCCTTGAGCCTGACAAACAGTTTAAGGTGACTGATCCTATGACATTCACTCCCGATCTTCGTATTCTCGCATTTCTGCGACTCGGGATTGATGATCCTGACAAGATCGCTCGTTTCCTCGGTCTGTCGGTCAATACAATCTATACTTACCGCAACAGGTTGCGTAGCCGAGCCCGAGACAGGGCTACATTTGAACAGGACATTATGAATATTGGGCGATATTAGCTGTATTAAATCTATATCGTAATGATATTTCGTCTATATTATCGTTAGATGCTGTAAGGCGTAATAATCTGATAAATAGTAAAATACGTAGGCAATAGCGATATTTTCATCTATATTGGCCAATATTTTATAGTAAAATACTTTATTTTTAGGTAATTTTGTATCGAAGATATAAAGGAGCAAGACTTTAGTCTGTTTCATTCTCTTCTCGAATTGTTTTATAGGTATAGTTTTATTAGGTAAATTGTTTTTAAGTTAGTTAGTAAATTATGGCCTGTTAGCACGGGTTCTTGCAAAGGCGGCATTGTGAGATGCTGCTTTTGTTGTATATGTACTTCAGATACCGTTTTAACAGGTGATAGAAACTTATATTTTAACTAATGCTTAAAATATAAATAGTCTTATAAATCAGTGAATTATAAATTTATATATTGTATTAAGACTTATATTTGGAGTTTAAATGTTAAATCGTGAAAATTAATGCACTATATTTGTGGTGTAAATAATTATTCAGTCATTGGAATTTGATATTAGAGTAAGTTCTCATGGTTATGGAAAGGTTAAGGAAAGGCCACTCGTGACGAGGGGCCTTTTTTATTTGGTCAGCAGATATTGTCGTATATAGTCATGTAATCATTGATTTCTTCTCCCGGAGTGATAGTGTACATCGGATGTAGATATGCACAGTCCGGCAATTTGCTTTCGGGGTAGTGGGCAATGTGAAGCATGTCCCATGTGTTGAAGTTTTGATTAAGTGTCTTTAGGTTGTATTCGCTGCGGTTGAGCAGCGAGGGATAAGGATGGATGAGATCGGCTGCTGACTGTAATGTAAGTAAGGTCGGTATTTTGTAGATATTCAGTATGTAGGCGAGAAGCCGGATGTTGAGGTAGTCGCCGGTTACCGTGAGTATATGGATGATATGTGGATGAAAGTCGGCGATGGCCTCAAGCAGGCGGGCGGTGGCCCTGGTCGAGTGTTGATTATGCGAATCGGTCAGATAACCGGCTACACGATGCAACCGTCGCTCCACGGAATTGCCTATTCTGATTGTTGCGGTTCTTGATTTGTCCGCGGTTGCAATTGCTGTGGTGTGACCCTCTTTTTCCAGTCGTGACAATAGTTTTTCTGTCGTATTGTCGATACTGTGACTGATTATAAATATACGCATGTACTCTTAACGCGATATTGCTGCAGGTTATTGCTTGCGCCCGATTGGTTGATGACACTGATTTTGTAAATTTGCAGTGTGAAAAAAGCTTGGTTATTTAATCCCGAAAATGATGTGGCGCTCGGACTGGCTCCCGGAGCTCATTATACTATGTCACGTCCTGTGGCGCGTCTGCATAATGACGGTGCTTTGCTCCCGTGGTGGCTGGCTGAGGATGGTGATGTCGTGATTGCTCCGTGTGTCGATCAGTATTGGCTTATGAGGACCGGAAGCCTTTTTAGACGGAACATTTCTGTTTCGCAATTGGCTGACGGTGCCGAAGGCTCCCCCTGGGGATGGTCGGAGGATGCGGTCAGGCAGCTGGTGGCGTCCGGAGCCTCGATCCCGTCATGGGTTGATACTGAAAAGCTGAGGGAATTGTCTCACAGGCGCATTACAATCGACGTGATGAGGCGCTTGGCTGAGGCGGAATTTCCCGGAATACCGCCAATTCCTTGTGAGGCTTCTGATGAAAGCGGTGTTATGGATATGCTGGGGCGCTACGGTGCGGTTTATGTCAAGCAGCCCTGGTCAAGCAGCGGCAGGGGAGTGAGGCGTGTATCTTTGGGTGACGATCTGTCGTGGCTTAACTCGTTTATTCGCCGACAGGGGAGTGTGCTCGTCGAGCCGGCACTTGATAAGGTCCGTGACTTTGCCATGCTGTTTTATTCGACAGGATCACGCGTCGAGTATCAGGGCTATTCACTTTTTTCTACGGGCGAAGGCGGGAATTATACCGGTAATCTGATGGCTGATGACACGGTGCTTGAACAGCAACTCGTGATGTCAGGCGCTTCGCGTGACGTGCTCCGCAGATTGTCCTGCATGCTTTCCGATATCCTCACTACTGTTGTCGCTCCCTATTACCGGGGTTATTTCGGCATCGACATGATGGTGCTTTCTGACGGTAGCATTGCCCCGTGTGTGGAGGTCAATCTGCGCATGACGATGGGCGTAGTGGCCCGTTTGTGGCGGCAGCGTTATCTCGCTCCGGACTGTCAGGCTGTTTATCGGGTAGAATATTCGGCCGATAGAATTACCGACGACTTTGAAATAAGTGACGGCCACCTTGCGGGCGGCCGTATTGCGCTGACTCCTTCGGCAGGCCGAGGAGGCTTTGTTTTCTATGTCGAGGTGATTACTCCCGGTTCAGAAGCGCTGGAGCTCTTTGTATAACCGATGGGTCGGCAGGCCCATCACATTATAGTAACTACCTCTGATGCCGCGTATCGCCATTGCACCGATCCACTCCTGCACGCCGTAAGCGCCGGCCTTGTCAGTGGGATGGAAGCGGGTGACGTAGTAATCGATCTCGTCATCGCTGAGCTCTGCGAAATCAACTTCTGAAGTGACTGAGAATGTCACTGATCGTGAGTCGGTGAAGATTGTCACTCCTGTCACCACACGGTGGGTGCGTCCTGACAGTTTGCGCAGCATAGCCTTTGCTTCGTCCTCTGACTGTGGCTTTCCAAGGATCTCTTTGTCCAGAATGACAAGTGTGTCGGCCGTGATGTAGAGCTGATCGGGACTTAGCTGCTTTTTGTAAGCGAATGCTTTCTTTGTCGACAGATAGGCGGGAACGTCGTCCAGATCCATGTTTTCAGGAAACGACTCGTCGATCTCGAGTTTAGGAGCAACGTCAAAATTGATGTCCATCATTGCCAGCAGTTCACGGCGTCGCGGTGACGAACTTGCGAGTACGATGTTGTAGTTCGCCAGATTGTTAAGGGGATTCTTCATAATTATAATATTACCAGCCAAAGGCTTTTTTGTCCAAGTTCCAGGTGTTCTGAGCTTTCATAATCTCCTCTATGAGGTCACGTGCCACTCCGTATCCGCCTTGCATGGGAGTGATATAAGCTGCAACCTCCTTGATCTCGACGGCAGCATCGGCAGGAGCTACAGGAAGTCCGGCCCACAGCATGCACTCATAGTCGGGAATATCGTCACCGACATAGGCCACATGCTCCTGCAGCAGCCCGTTGTCGACCATCCATTGTTTGAATATGTCGAGCTTGTGGCTGCACTTCAGGAATATGTCGGTGATGCCCAAAGCCCGGTATCGTACATCGATGGCGGTATCGGCGGCTCCGGTGATTATGGCGATTTTGTATCCGTGCTTAATGGCAAGCTGAAGTGCGTAACCGTCCTTGATGTTGACCATTCGTCTCGGCATGCCGTTATCTCCCATGGGAATTGTCGATGGTGACAGCACTCCGTCGACATCAAAGGCGATGCCACGTATTTCGGTGAGATTATAGTTGATTTTGCTCATCGGTATAATGTGATGTTATGTATTGTGACAGGTCGGAGTAAAGCTTGCGGGCTTCTCCGTCAAGGAGATCGAGGTGCTTGGCTATAGTCGCGGTATCATTCCTTCTGGCCGGCCCGGTCTGACCTTTTTCAGGCCCTGTCGAAAGTGCTTTTGCAAGCGTTGCTTCCACGAGCGGTCCCATTACCGAGAAGTCAAGACCTATATCCTTTAAAATATTAACAGAGTGTTGCCACAAATAGTTTGTGAAATTGCAGGCAAACACGGCCGCTATGTGAAGTTTACGGCGCGACTCGCTGTCGAGCTCACTGACATTAGGCGTCATCAGCAGTGCCACGCGTCTTATCGCTTCCAGGGTTTCGGTGTCGGGTGCCTCGATAAACATGGGCACGGCATTCATGTCGACGTCTACGGTTTTAGAGAATGTCTGCATCGGATACAGCACTCCGTAGCGTTCAGTGATGGGGTGGAGGGTTTCGGCTGCGACTGTCCCGGAAGTATGTACCCATATTCCGTCGCGTTTTCCGAGCTTTTCGGCCAGCGGGGCGATCGCGTCATCCTTGACAGAGATTATATACAGGTCGGCATCCCGGTGCAGGCTGTAGAGGTCATCGGTGGCTTCCGCTCCGACGGCAGCCGCCAGCTCTGAAGCGCCTTCGAGATGGTGATTGTAAATCTGGGATATATTACAGAAAGGAGCGAGTGCACGTGCCATGTGTGTGGCTACGTTACCCGCTCCCAACAATACGATTTCAGGTCGTTTCATCTGGTCTTGTTTACCTCTCGGTCCATGATCCTACATGTACTTTTTCCCAACGCAGTTTTTCGATGTCCTGAGGCTTGCGTTCTTCAGCGGGATGACCGAGCGTGATGATGCACACCGGTATTATTGTGTCAGGCATGTCAAGCATGTTCTGCACATAAGTCTCAGCCTGCACATCATCGGAGGTGTAACGTCCAAGCACCTGTATCCAGCATGACCCGAGACCAAGGTCGGCAGCCTGAAGCTGGATGTAAGTGGCTGCAATAGCGGCGTCCTCTATCCATGGATCGGTGGCCTCGGCGTCGACAGCCACCACGATGGCCAGGGCTGCGCCTGCTATCGGACCCGCTCCGCTCTCCTTGCACTTGCTGAGAGCTTCGAGCTTGGCGGAATCCTCAACAAGGACAAACTGCCATGCGCGTGAATTCTTGGAGGTGGGAGCCATGAGGGCGGCTTCCATGATGGTCTTTACATCCTCGGCTGAAATCTCCTCGGTGGTATAGCGGCGGATACTGCGCCGATTAACTATTAGATCATGAAAATCGGTCATAAGAATATAAAGTTATGATGGTTTGGAAAGATTGTGCGGTATTATCGGCGGCACACCCATGCACCGGGATAGCGGTTGGCACGGTCTGTGTCATTGATGCTGTTGTAGGCCTCGGCGTAAGTTGCACCGGTGGCGATGTACACGCGGCAACGTCCGTCGCTCTCCAATATCTGCATATTGTTGTCAGAATTGTTGGCGCTGATATATTCTTCAGCCTTGGCGCGGTCAGGGAGCGAGGCTACAATCAGGTAATAGCGGTGAGCCGGTACGGTGACGGCCTTTGCCGGTGCGGGGGTTACCTCAGGCTGTGGATCAGCTTCCACCGGTACGTATGTGGCGGTTGCTGTCTCCGGATCGGGAAGTGCGATGCTCAGCTCTATTCCCGGATCAGTGATCGTGAAGTCAGGCTCCGGAGCCTGTGCAGTGACCGGAGTGCCGATCGATGCGAAATTTACATTGTGCTCAATCACCGGAGTGGTAAGCATTATCCCGAGACCGATAAGGGCGGCTACCGAGGCGGCAAGCTTGAATATGTTGCGGCTTATCGGCAGGTAGTAGACCTTCTTTTGCTTGGCTTCCGATGTCTGCTCAGGTGCGCCAAGTCCTATTTCTGTGATGGAGAATTCAGGCAATCCGACGTATGCCGGAGCGATTGATGTGCCGGTAAACGGCTCAAACGAAAGTGAGCTGTCATCATTCCGGCGGAGCGTACCGAGGCGGCCTATGGCATATTCGCCTTGCTCGTCGAGCTGACATTTCATCGCACCGATCATTGACGATACCTTGGATGCAGCCGAGTCGATGTCGATACATTCAAGGCGGGCTACCGAAGCGGCGATCAGGCCATCGGTATGGGTGATTGATGCGTTGAATGCAAGGTGACGTGAAGGGGGAGTCAACCGACCATCTTCATCAATAGACGCGGGTGAATGCTGGGCAATCAGCGCACCGATGCCGGGCATGATCACACAATCATGATGCAAGATAAGAAATTCGATATGTCGGTTTATTGAGTTCACGTTGCAAATATACAGACTCCTGAGGATATTTCAAAATTTTTTGCATTTCACATCCTCCGTCATAAAAGTGAAAAGGACCGCGATTGCGGCCCTTTTCGTGGAATATATGAAGCAAAATTGTTTTATTATCGCACCTTTAAAGACTTACCGATAGACAGTTTCGTGGTTTTGGTGATGCCGTTCAAAGCACAGAGCTTGTCAACTGTAGTGCCATTTGCGATTGCGATTTTTCCGAGAGTGTCACCTTTGCGCACCTTGACGGTTTTTGCTCCCGAAGAGGCCACTGCGGTTCCCTTTGTCGACTTGGTGCTGCGCTTTGCCGGAGCATAGTTGCGGGAATCCTGATAGCTGCTCTTGTTAAAGGTAAACTGATCGGTGTGGGTGGTATGGTTCTCGAAGTCGAATATCGCAGCCGGATTGATGGCATATCCCATATAGCGGGTCTCGAAGTGGAGGTGAGCGCCGGTAGAGCGGCCGGTATTGCCGCCAAGGGCTATAGGATCGCCGGCTTTTACATACTGATTGGGATCAACGAGGAATTTAGAGAGGTGACCGTATACAGTCTCAAGTCCGTTTTCGTGACGCAGGATCACGTAATATCCGTAACCGCGGCGCTCGTAACGAGTCAAGCGTACCTTGCCGTCAAATGCGGCGCGTATTGTGTCGCCAACCTGTACCTTGAGGTCAATTCCCTTGTGCATGCGGCGGAAGCGACGACGATATCCATAAGGTGAAGTTACGTAACCGAGTGTAGGCATGCAGAAGTTGGTTACGTCGATTACCTTGGTGTCGGGAACGGTAGCTCCTGCATAAGCATTGACGAGTCCGCTGTCCCAGCCTTCGGTGTATATGTCAAGTTCGGGTTCTTCCTCTTCGGTGAAGATATTTTCCATGTAGTCCAGAGTCTGCTGAAGCTTGATCTGGTCATTTACGGTAGTCTGGTAGGCGAGGAGATCCTTATGCTCGGCCTGATGCTGTGCAGGACGGCGGGTAGAGTTGTTTGTAGTATTTTCTGTTGTCTGTGCTGCAGCGGTAAATGATGCCACCGCGAGGGCGATTACTGTGGTTATTGATGCTAATTTAATATTCATTTTGCTTCTGGTTGGAAAGAGTTTCTGTCGTAATCAAAGTTCGTCAGGCGAGTAGTAGCTTCTGATATCTCCGGGAGTGTAGTCAGTGATTTCGCCGGGCTTGAAGAAGCGCGCAAGTTCTATCTGTGCATTCTCCACGCTGTCCGAAGCGTGTACTATATTTTCCTGACCACTCATGGAGTAGTCACCGCGAATGGTTCCCGGAAGTGCCTTGCGGCCGTTGGTGGCGCCTGTCATAAGACGGACTACCTCTACCGCATCGCGGCCCTTGATCGCCATGACAACCACCGGAGTCGCTGTCATAGACTCAAGAATACTGGGAAAGAACGGACGGTCAACGAGATGGGCATAGTGCTCACGCAGGATAGTCTCGTCCAGACGCATCATCTTCATGCCTGTAATAATCAGTCCTTTCTTCTCGAACCGGGAAATAATCTCGCCCATGATGTGGCGGTGGATTGCTGAAGGCTTCAGGATGACAAGTGTCTGTTCCATTTTCGGTTTAATATTATTAACTATTACTCAGTCTGTTGCTCAAATTTACGAAAAAATGCGCTAACCGGGATGATATTACATTTAAAAAAGTGTGAATAAAAACTAATCAGAAATTAATATGTCTGTAATTTGCTGAAAGTCAAAGCGATGTTTAAAATATGTTTTAAAACATATTTTAAACAATAGGCATGAAAAATATGTTGCCTTAGTTTACTAATTGTTAAATCAACTTATCCGCGACCAGTCAAATCGGGTTCCCGACATGACGGATAGTTCCCGCAATAGTATTGCATGTTGAGGCTGTGAGAGCTCGGGGTCGCGTTCCATCAGATCGTCCACAGCGTCACGGGCCAGCTGGACTATCTGGCCATCGGTAGCGAGGTTAGCCAGATTCAGTTCGATAGGCATGCCGCTCTGCATCGTCCCCTCTATATCGCCTGGGCCGCGCAGCTTCAGGTCAGCTTCGGCAATCATAAATCCGTCGGTGGTGGATGTCATGATCTCAAGCCGCTGTCGTGTCTCGCGTGCTATCTTCTGGTGGCTCATAAGTATACAGTAACTTTGATCGGCTCCGCGTCCCACTCGTCCACGCAGCTGGTGGAGCTGTGACAATCCGAACCGCTCGGCATTCTCAATCAGCATTACTGAAGCATTGGGGACATTTACCCCGACCTCGATAACTGTCGTTGCTACTAATATGTGGGCTTTTCCGGAGGCGAAAAGCATCATCTGGTGATCCTTTTCCGAAGGCTTCATCTTGCCGTGGACATAAGCTACGTTATACATCGGAAAGGTCTCGCGTATAAGCTGATATCCCTCCTCAAGACTGCGTAGGTCAAGCTTTTCATTCTCCTGGATCAGCGGATACACGATGTAGGCCTGGCGCCCTTCCTTCAGCTGGCGTCCTATGGCCTGATACACACTCATGCGGGCGCTGTCATAGCGCAGCAGTGTCGTAATCGGCTTGCGGCCAGGAGGGAGTTCGTCAATTACCGAGACGCTCAGGTCGCCATAGACCGTCATTGCGAGGGTGCGGGGTATGGGTGTGGCTGTCATTACCAGCACGTGAGGGGCTATACGGTTTTTCCGCCATAGACGTGCACGCTGGGCCACACCGAAGCGATGCTGCTCGTCGATGACAATGAAGCCGAGATTGCGCCACTGCACGGTGTCTTCGATCACGGCATGAGTGCCGACAAGAATATGCAGCGATCCGTCGGCAAGCTGTGAATGGATGACTGTGCGCTCTTTCTTTGGAGTCGATCCGGTGAGCAGCTTGATATTGATGCCGAGAGGCGCCACAAGTTTTGACAATGTCTCGTAATGCTGCGTCGCCAATATCTCGGTAGGGGCCATGATGCACGCCTGAGTGTCGTTGTCAAGAGCGATGAGCATACACAGCAGTGCTACGAGAGTTTTTCCGCTCCCCACGTCGCCCTGCAGTAATCGGTTCATCTGGCGGCCGGTGTTCATGTCGGCGCGTATCTCCTTTATGACTCTCTTCTGGGCGCGGGTTAATTCAAATGGCAGCTGCTCGTTGTAAAAACGGTTGAAATAATCGCCGATACGGTTGAACCGATGGCCGAGCAGGGCCACGTTGCGCTTGGCCGCATAACGGCGTATGTTAAGCTGGAGGTAAAAAAGCTCTTCAAACTTAAGCCGCAGGCGTGCTGCGTTGAGCTGATCGATATTTTTAGGATTGTGTATCGCAAGAAGCGCATCACGCAGAGGCATGAGGCGCATGCGCTCGATTATGTCTTCAGGAAGTGTCTCGGCGATGCGTGGTGACGTTGACAGCACCCCCATGATCCATGAGAATATCTGCCGGGAGTTTATGCCGCGGTTGCGCAGCGTGTCAGTAAGCGGATATACTCCGCGCAGTCCTTGCAGCGAGGCTGTCGATCCGGGCTGGTCAACCTCGGGGTGGACCATGCTCCAGTGGCCGTTAAACTGTTCCGGTTTTCCGAACAGGATATATTCATTTCCGATATGATAACTTTCCCGTATCTGCTTTATCCTGCGGAACCATACTACCTCCATCGTGGTGACGCCATCGGTGAATACCCCTACAAGGCGGGTCTTGGCTCCCTCGCCCTGTACTGACATTGCTAAAAACCGTCCTTTTACCTGTACCTGAGGCATGTCGCCGGCAAAATCGGCTATGCGGTAAAAAGAGCTGCGGTCGACATAACGCGAAGGAAAATGATACAGAAGGTCGCGGAAAGTCTTAATGCCGAGCTGCTTGCCTATCAGCTCGGCACGTGCCGGACCAATTCCTTTTATATAAGTTATGTCGAGAGAGCGCAGACGGTTCATCTGTTGAGGTATATTGAGGCGATGGCGAGGTCGTCGGGATGAGTGATCTTTATGTTGCGCGGGTCTCCGTCAACAAGCACGGTGTCATTATAGCCGGCGGCGGCCATTACGGAAGCATCGTCGGTAAAATTGCTGCTGTAAGGGAGCCGGTATGCGTCGGTGAGCAGGCGGGCATTGAATGCCTGCGGTGTCTGTACGGCACGGTAGAGGCTGCGGTCGACCGGTTGTGAGGTGCCGTCAGGATTAGCCAGCCGCAGCGACTCTACGACGGGTGTTACAGGGATGGCGCATGCGTGACCCTCCTTGATGGCATCGGTCACGCGGGTTATAAGCGCAGTGTCTATACAGGGGCGTGCGCCGTCATGCACTGTAATTATGTCGGGCAGGTGTGAGGAAGTGTTTATCCGGTTGATGGCGTTTTTGACCGATTCCCATCGTGTGGCTCCTCCGTATACGGTGACGGGCGATGTGAAGTCATGGCGCACGCACAGGTCGTGCCACAGCTCTTCATGGGCCGGACTGATCACGAGTATAATTGTGGCATCGGGAGTGGCCTTGCGGAAGCGCTCTATGGTAGTCATGACGACAGGCCTTCCGGCAAGCTCGCAATATTGCTTTGGAAGTGTCGCGCCAAAACGGCTGCCGCTACCTGCGGCGACTATGATATGGGCAATGGCATTCATACGGATGCAAAATTACGAATTCTTTATAAAAGTATAAAAAGGAGCTTATCACTAAGCTCCTTTTTATGGGTTTCCAATAGGTACAATTTCTAAGGTAAAAAAGATTGTTTTAGGTTTGTGATACAAAGGTCATCCTTTTTGCCGAGACAGCCAAGAGAAAAAGTATGTTTCAAAACATAGTTTTTGCGGCAAATAGCTGTTTTGTGTGGATAAATAACTTTGTATTAACTGTTTATGTGTTTGAGAGCGAAAATGTGCTATTGGAATTTTGACACGATTGTAACAGTATTTGAAACAAAATCTATATCAAAACTGCAAATTTTGAATATTTGGCCATCCCATTCCGCGTACGTGAAGTGGTGAATCCAGTCGCCTAAAATGACGGCCGCCGAATGTGGTCCGACAGCACGGGAAAGGACAATATGGCGATGTCCGAATACGAAAAAGTCGATGTCGGGATGGTCGGCGAGATACTCCTCGGCAAATATTACCAGCGGCTCTTTTGACTCGTCGTCACTTACCGGAACCACGTCACTGTAGTCGCGGCTGGAGGTTGACCACCGGTGGGCAAACGGGATGGTCCACCGCGGATGTATGGCTGAATACAGCCGCTGGCAGAACCGGTTGCGAAACAGCGAGCGAATGAAGCGAAAGCCCGGGGTGAGCCTGCCTACACCATCGCCGTGGGCCATAAAAAAGCGACGTCCCAGTATATCCTTGGTAAGAGTGCCGTCGATGACAGTGACCCCGATCTCATCGCGCAGATAGTCGAAGAGCCATATATCATGATTGCCGGTAAACCAGTAGATCTTTACCCCGGCATCGGCAAGCTCGGCCAGCGCTCCGAAAAAGCGGATGTGGCCGCGCGGGACTACAGTCCTGTACTCATACCAGTAGTCGAGCACATCGCCGAGCATGTAGAGCTCAGCCGCGGAATCCTTGATTGACCGCAGCCATTCCACTACACGGTGCTCGTGAGCCCGATGGTCGGTGATGTATGTGGCTCCGAGGTGGGAGTCACTCATGAAGTAAACCTTGTCGCGGGCCATCGTTGGGATTAGAGAAATCCGAGATCCAGTTTTGCCTCTTCGCTCATCATGTCTTTGTTCCACTCCGGCTCAAAGACGATGTTGATATTGACATTTTTGATCTCGTCGATGCTTTCGAGCTTAATTCGGGCATCCTCCACGATGAAATCGGCGGCGGGGCAATTGGGCGCCGTCAATGTCATGTCGATATTCAGATTGCCGTCATCATCGACATCAATCTTGTAGACAAGGCCAAGATTGTAAATGTCAACCGGAATTTCCGGATCAAATACAGTCTTGAGCATTGCGATCACGCGTTCCTCTATGTTAAGTCTTTGTTCAGGTGTCATGATTTATTCATTTATCATTTTCAGGAAAGTATCTTCATCGATAATGGGTATGTTGAGCGAGTTGGCCTTCTGAAGCTTGGCCGGTCCCATGTTCTCGCCGGCAAGCACATAGTCGGTCTTTTTGGAGATGGAGCCGACGTTTTTGCCTCCATGGCGCTCGATCAGTTCTTTGTATTCATCACGTGAATGGTGGGAGAAAGTGCCGCTTATCACGATTGATTTGCCGGCAAGACGGTCGCTGCGTTCCCGGTCGGCCTCCTCCGGCATCGACATAGTAACCCCCGCTTCACGCAGACGTTCCACGATATCACGGTTTACTGGTGAGTCAAAATATTCGTGAATACTTTCGGCGATACGCGGGCCTATGTCGTCGACGGCTGTCAGAGTCTCGGTATCGGCATTCATGATGGTGTCGATGTCGCGCATGGCGCGTGCGAGTTTCTTCGCTCCGGTCTCACCTACGTATGGAATGGACAGAGCGTATATCACACGGTCAAACGGGACATTGCGCGACTCTTCAATTCCCTCTATGATGCGGTCGACTGTGCGCGGACCTATGCCGGGCTGCTTCAGCAGCTCTTCACGATGGGTGTGGAGCTGATACAGATCGGCTATGTCGGTGACCCAGCCGTTTTTGTACAGCAGTACCACCATTTCTTCTCCGATGCCGTCGATGTTCATCATGCGCCGACCTACGTAGTGCTCGATGCGTCCGCATATCTGGGGCGGGCATCCGTATTTGTTCGGGCATTGCCATGCCGCCTCTCCCTCGATACGCACAAGGGGAGTGTCGCAGATGGGGCAGCGTGACACGAAAGTGACGGGTTGTGATCCAGGCTGACGCGCCGATGTGTCTACTCCGGTGATCTTCGGGATGATCTCGCCACCCTTTTCCACATACAGCATGTCATGCTCATGGATGTCAAGCTGGTGCATTATATCCTCGTTGTGGAGTGACGCACGCTTTACGATGGTGCCTGACAGAAGTACCGGCTCAAGATTGGCCACGGGAGTGATGATGCCCATGCGCCCGACCTCAAACGACACGAACTGCAATGGCGTAAGCGCACGCTCGGCTGCAAACTTATAGGCTATGGCCCAGCGCGGGGATTTGGCCGTATAACCGAGGTTGAGCTGCTGGCGCAGACTGTTGACCTTGAATACAAGGCCGTCGGTGGCTACGGGGAGTTGCTTGCGCTCGGTGTCCCAATGCTTTATAAAGGCGTCCACTTCGTCGATACCGTGAAGCAGTGTCATGACCGGCGAAACCTTGAAGCCCCACGAGCGGGCGGCCATCATGTTGTCATAATGGTTGTCGGCAGGCAGATTGTCGCCGAGCAGATAGTAAAATACGGCATCAAGGCCACGACGTGCCACCTCAGCCGAATTCTGCATCTTCAGGGTTCCGGAGGCAGCATTGCGGGGATTGGCAAACAGGGGCTCCTCATTGTAGGCACGCTCGGCGTTGAGACGCTCGAATTCTTTCCATGGCAACACGATCTCGCCGCGGATCTCAAATTCCTGCGGCCATCCTTCACCCTGAAGGGTCAGAGGGATGCTGCGTATTGTCATCACATTGTCAGTGACGACATCACCGCGCTCTCCGTCGCCTCGGGTCACGGCGCGTACGAGCCGTCCGTCTATATAGGTAAGCGATATCGAAGTGCCGTCATATTTCATCTCGCCGACTATCGTCACCCGCTGGCCCATGAGGGCCTCCTCGGTGCGTTTTACCCACTCGTCCACTTCCTCGATGGAGTAAGTGTTGCCCAGCGAAAGCATTGGCCGGGTGTGTACATATTGGGTAAAGGCCTTGTTGATGTCGCTGCCCACGCGATGGGTCGGCGACAACGGGTCGTCAAGTTCGGGGTGCTCATGTTCAAGCTGTTCGAGTTCTTTCATGAGCATGTCAAACTCACGGTCGGAAATCTCGGGCTCATTGAGCACGTAGTATCGGTGATTGTGGCGGTTAAGCTCGTCACGCAGAGCAAGTATGCGCTCCTTTATATTGTCCATAGTCATCAGTGAGGCGGCAGTTGAGCGACGCCCTTGTGCAAATTTAATGATTTCACCGGTAAAACTTATCAGGGGCAGGGGTAAAAATAAGAAAAGCATC
>CAZIPQ010000051.1:0-15927 GCA_964541165.1 uncultured Muribaculum sp. | reverse complement strand
AAATAAGGCAATTATTTAGGTTGGAATTTCATTTTTGCGGAGCATCAAGCAGATGTAGATCATATTTTACCCAGTTGCCACCTGAGAGTATTTTACCACGTATAGCGCCGTCAAGACCTGCGGCCTCATACTTAGGACACACACGGTCGGCGATGATGTTGAGATCGCCATAACGGAGAGCCATACGGTTCATCATAGGATAAGCCTTGCCCTCGCATGCAAACTCAAGCAGGCCCTCGTTGAGTATCTCGAGGTCGTTATGCTTATATACTTCAGCTTCGGTATAGCCTACCAGTGAAGTGATGGTCTTGCGGGCAGTACCGCCATAGCAGCAGTGAATACCCATCGAAGGATAGCGGCGGGTACCCCACTCTGCATCGGAGGTCCAGTTGCGTGAGAAGCCCTCCCATTCAGGAAGACCATCCTGATATACGTCTTTAGTCACACCATTGTTAAACACACCGTTCATGGCAACGAAGCGCTTCAGATGGTTGAGGGCTTCGGCGAGCATGAGGTGATACTGAGTGGCACGATACAGATAGATGTGGCAGTCATCCTGATATGCGTTAGGACGGATCGAGCTGCCTACCGGACGGAATTTAGCTATATAAGGGCGACCTCCGTCACGGCCGAATGTACACTTATAACGGGATTCTGCCTCAGACGCGCCGGGGTTGAACGAGGTGTCAAGGAAACGCTCGATACCGGCTGTGCTGGGACGCAGAAGATACTCATTGGGATACTCGGCCGAGAAATGATGGAGAAGAGTGTTGGTCTGATTCTTGGTATAATCATAGATAAGGGCGGCAACAACCTCGCTCTGGAGAGGCTGGGCTGCGTTGAAATATCCGGTATACTTACCCGGAGACGCAGCTGACGGGAGCCAGTAAACGGTTGATCCGGGATCAGTCTGGTCAGCCTTATACTTGAGGTCGGCATACCATGTAAGTATTTCGAGCATTTCGTCAGCGGCTTTCTTATAGTAGGTCACAGCCTCGGGATTGGCGGTAGTGGCGCCGGGATTGAGGGCATCGATGGCAGCGCCTTTCCAAAGACACAACTCGGCATAAAGGCCTTCGATCGGAGGCACCATCCAGTTCCACTTGCGATATTCCGAACCGGCGATATTGGTGATGTTGGAGGGATCAAGCCATGCGATCCAGTCGATGTTGCGACGGCTTGAGACTCCGTCAAAGCCTTCGTCGAGCACCTGGATGCACTTTGTGACAAGCTCACTGATATTCATGTGGACAAAACCGTTTTCGGCAGTGATATCGGTAAGCTTGGTAATGGGATCATCAAACCACACGGCCTCGCCGTAAATCTCACCGAGAGTCTTGTAGGCCCACACCTTGATGCGTAAGGTCGATGAAACGAGATCCTGCCAAACGTCATCCTTCACACCTGCCTGATGACGGTAATCAAGCATCTTTGTAAGGTAATCGTTGCAGGCGATGATCACCTCATAGTAGCCTGCGGGATTAGCGTAGGAATTGCCGGTGAGGTCGTCATCGTAGTTATAAAGAGCTATCAACTCGGGGGTAGACTGCTCGGTGATCTCAACGAGCTCACCGCGGGTCTCTGTAAGAAGGATTTCCTTGTCACCGATATTCTGAAGGCGGGTCATGATGCCAAGGAAGCCGGTATACATCTCGGTATCTGACGAGATGTAGTCCTCGCCATTGAGCTCGTCGTCAGTATCGGGGCTGAAGAAGTCGGAGCATGACGAAAATGTCAGCATCGACAGCACAACTGAAAGACTATATATGAACTTTTTCATTTAGCTGAATTTTTAAGGATATTAGAACTTGAGGTTTACACCGATTTTCACTGAGCGGGGAGCTCCCACCTTACCGTAGTCGACACCCTGGAGAACGGTGCTGTTGGAATATGAGAACTCAGGATCAAGACCGAGATACTTAGTGGCACACAGCATATTCTCACCGGTCACGTACACTGTACCGCCCTGAATAAGGCGAAGCAGGGTCTTGTTCCATGTATAGCTGACAGTGATGTTGCGGAGCTTGACGTAAGAGGCATCCTCAATCCAGCGGTCGCTGAAGTCGTTGTTGCCTACACGGTCACCGTATACGGCACGGGGGATGTCGGTAATCTGACCCTCCATCGACCAGCGGCGCATCATAGCGGTAGACTGGTTGGCGAAGTCTTTTCCTGACTCAGTGACACGGCGCACGGCATTGTAAGCCTTGTTACCCACTGAGTAAGCAAAGTTAAGGTCGAGAGCAAAACCACGATACTCGAAGCGGGTAAAGAAGCTGCCGAAGAAGTCGGGAGTAGCGCTGCCGAGCACTTTCTTATCCTTATCGTTGATAACATGGTCGCCGTTGACATCGATATACTTCACGTCGCCGGCTACATAAGTGATACCGCTGCGGTTGGACAGATTGGCGGCACGGGCCTCGGCTGTCGTGGAGAACACGCCGTTGGTCTCATAACCGTAGAATGCGAAGGGGTCGCCGCCTACGCGGGTGATGATCTCAGCACCGTCGCTGAGCGGAGTGATGATCTCATCAAGAGAACCGAGTGACTTCACCTTGTTGTCAAGAGTGGTGATATTGCCGCCGAGCATCCAGCGGAACTGAGCGGTATTGATCGGCATCACCGATATGCTGCCTTCGAAACCGCGTGACTGTATGCGGGCATCATTGTTGTAATAAGTAGAAGTACCGAGTACTGAAGAACGCACGCCTGTCATGAGAACGTTGCGGGCATCGACATCATAGTAGCCGGCGCTGAGCTGAATACGGTTGTTCCACAGCATTGTCTCGAGTCCTACGTTGAGAGTATAGTCGGTCTCAGCCTTGATGCGGGTGTTGGGCACATTGGCACGGATGATACCGGCGATAGTCTGGTAAGGTGTCGAGGTGTAATAGTACTTACCGAGTTTTGAGCTGAAGCGGCTGTTACCGGTCACGCCATAGTTGGCATAGACGTTGAGACGGTTGATGAAGTCATTTGAACGGAGGAATGACAGCTGCTTGGCCATGAAGGTAACCTCACCGGCAGGATAGAACGACATGCGGGGAGTGTCCTTACCGATACTTGAGGCTCCGTCCCATGAAGCGGTGAAACCGGCCTTGAGAAGATCAGCGTAGCGATAGTCGATATGACCGTATACGCCCATCCAGTTCCACGCGTTGTTGAAGCCTGAGAAGTAGCGGCCGAGCGCCTGCACGTCACCGAGAGTCTGGTAGAAGTCGTTGTTGGTATTACGGCCATAAGCGGCGTCATATTCGTTGGTGGTAGTCAGCATCTGCCAGCCGGCAAGCACGTTGAATGTGTTGAGGCGACCTACATAGAACTGATAATTACCGTTGACGGCGTAATAGTTGTTGAACGTATGATACTCACCTACCCGCACTGAGTTTTCAGCCTCACCATACTGGTCAAACAGCGGTGCGATATCATTGTTAGTGCGGCCGGGGATGAATGTCTGCTCCTGATTGTAGTTGTAGTACATGCTGAACACACCGTTGAAAGTAAGACCGCGCATGGGGCGGTAGATCAGCTGTATCTTGGAGTTCATGTCATACTGACGGCCGGTACTGTTGAGCTTGTCGACAACAGCAACGGGGTTAGTGGCGATCATATCGGTATTCTCAATCGCGCCATACCAGTAGTTTGAGTAGCTGTTGATCAGGTTACCGTACATATCGCTCGCATAAGGACTCAGAAGCGGGCTGCGGCGATAGGCAGAAATCAGCGGCGATGTCTCGGCCGACAGACTCTGCTCCTGATAACGGCCCTTCAGATAAGCTGCATTGATGGCAGCCTGAATCTCAACCTGACGGCTCACGAGCACCGAAGCGTTGACCTGAGCATTGTAGCGGTTGGTATTGGTGTTTTTGAGCGTACCGTTATCTCCCATATAGCCGAGTGAGATATTATACTTGGCGATGTTGTCACCACCCTCAACTCGGAACAGGAAATCGGCGGTATTACTGTTGCTGAATATCTCGTCCTGCCAGTCAGTGTCATACTGATAGAGGTATGCCTTGTTGGCATTGGGATCCGAAAGGAATGAGAAGTCCTTGAAGAAGAGCTCCTGATTGGCGTAATAGGTAAGACCCATATCCGAAAGATAGCTCTTGTACTGATAGGAATTCATCATGGGCAGGCGTCGGTTGTTCCAGTTGTGGCCATAGATGGCATTGAAACTGATACGCGTGTTGACATCGCTCGAGGTAGCCTGGTCGGTCTCGATCATGATCACGCCATTAGAACCGAGCGAACCGAACATAGAAGCGTCGGAACCTTTCAGCACTGACACGTTGCGGATATCCTGACCGTTGAACGACTGAAGCGCTGACAGGCTGAAACCTTTCACGATAGGGCTGTCGTTGGTGTTGGGAAGATATGGAACACCATTGACGACGATAAGGGGAGCGTTTTCAGCGACGAGCGATTTTACACCGCGCATCTGCAGATAGGCACCCTCACCCGTCATACCGCTCTTATTGATCACATTCAGGCCGGTAAAGCTACCTTTCATAGCCTTGTCGAGCGTCATCGAGCCGTCGGCGAAGTCCTTGCGGTTAAGGTTCTGCACACCTGCTTCCGAAGCCGAATTCTCTTCCTTGCCATAAGGGTGAAGGACTGTCTCGTTGTAACGGCTAAGTTTAGTCGAGATAAGGTGTATGCTCATGGGCTTCTTCTCATCATCGGCCACTGACTTGATCAGCTGTGACTGAGGATAGAAACCTTCACGGACAAAATAGAGTGTCGAACCGTCCTTGACGCCGTTGACACTGAACGAGCCGTCGGCATCAGTACGCACTGTCTCACAGCCTGAGCAAGTGATGACAACATCAGGTACAGGATTATTATCGGGGCCGATTACCTTACCGGTGATAGTCTGCGCCAGACAGCCGGCGGCACACATCACAGGCACACTGATGGTAAGGGCAATCCGTTTGATATTTATATTCATGATATAAGAGATTTCATTAGTAGTTGTTAACTGTAGGACGGAGACACCAGTGACAGAGAGTGAAACCGGTCTGTTCCTTCCAGCTGTCGCCCTCTATTCGGATTACGATCTGCGAGGCCGAGCCGTCACCCTTCACGTCGGGTATGGTTACCTCATCGATAAGCAATCCACCGTCAGTACTGTAGTTGGAGGCCTTGCTTGATCCGCCCATGGCAGTTACCTCCGAAGGATCGTAGCCTTCAGGATAGCGGTTGGGGAGGATGGTACCGCGGTCATAGTGGTAAGTGGTTGCCGAACCGAGAGTGATAACCTCAGAGGTAGCCACCGGCTGGCCTGCCACAAACACCGTAACCTTGATGTCGAGGTTCTGATTCTGCTTTGAACCGAAGGCAAGACGGTATGTGCCCGGGGGTATGAGGTAAGGTACTACCTGGGTAAGGCCGTTTTCGTCGGTTTTCAGGCGCACGGGAGTAAAGTCAAGATGGAAGTTGGATCCCTGGCCGTCATCACCGGGAGCAAGGATGAGTACGCGGTCCTCGATCGGAGGCCATACGCCTTCAAGCGGTGTCCACGAAGCCACACCGACATCACACTTACTGAACACCATGTTGTTCATGGCAAAGTAATCCAGTTTCTGCTGGTCAGTACAGTTCTCATAGAAATAGAACCAATCCTTGAGGCGATACATCAGCACATTGTTGGGGATGTGTATCTTCTTAACCTTGTGTACTATACCGTTTGACAACTCGATTGTCTCAGAGGGATCCAGCTCATGGGCTGCGGGACGCCACTGCTTGCTGAACACGCTGTTGATGTCATCGAGATCCTTGCCTGTAAGGGCTTCCACCGAATGGCGGCGGTTAAAGAACGACACGTCCATGATCCAGTTGAGAAGCACCTGATCATCACGCTCCATGTCCCATGCGGCGAGACGTGCATGAGCGTCATCCATGGCTGCGCGGATCACATTGTCATCAGGCAGAAGCATGGTTGCTGTAAGCGACTCGGAATTGAGGTCGAAATTTACATTGTCGAAATGCTCGTTGGTATAGATGAACACTGAGTCATATACAGTGTTACCCTCCTCGTTGACACCGATAGGCTTACTGTTGGCGCGGTCAAACTCCTTGCCGCCGCTACTGAGTACGAGCTCACGGAATATGGAATAATTATCATCGAGGCTGTTGATGAAGTCACTGAGTGATGTAGGAGTGACGATCATGTCGGAGATGACGTAGATATAACCGTTGGTGGTCTGGACTACTTCCTGAACCACACCGTTGTTAAACGAGATATGGTCGACAATCTGTCCCTCCTGACCAAGTTCGTCCATCGACACGTTGACATATTTGTTGTGCCACATCATCAGGCGGTCGCCATTGTGGAGGTTGGCGGGCGAAACTGATGCGTCGGAGATATGTGAACGTGTAGCTGTACGGATTGCATCGGCATCACCGGTGGGAGCTACATAGTTTTCATTGGTCACCAGAAGTATGGTGCTAAGCTGATTTTTTGTTTTCAACTCGTCATAGATACCGTTGTCAACAAAAAGCTGATGCATTGAGGAGACGTCGGAACGGCTCTTGATATAATCCTCGCTTGACTGGCTTACAATCTTGAGCTCGGGATTATCGATAGCCGTTGACGACTCTGAGTAATGGTCGTCTTTGTCAAGATCGTTACAGCCGGTCATGACAGGCACCGCCATTGCAGCCAGAGCTACCATTGCAAGATGTGACAGGCGGGTCGGCAATATTGAATGTATCATAATTGATTTCGTTATTAAGGCTTGATAATGACTGTGGTATTAGTCTTTTACCGGAATGAAACGGATGTAGTCAAACTGCAGGCTGAAGTTGCGGTTGGAACTTGCGGCGGGGTCAATGACCACCATCTTCAGCAGATGGTCGGCAGTTTCGGTAAACTCAATCTCGTCGTATAGAACTGTCGAGTAGTATCCTGCGTAAGCACCGGGCACCTTGGTATAGGGTGACACGTACTGCACGGCATCCTCGCGGTTATCGATCGTCATTCTCAGCAATCCGCCGTTACCGTCGCTCTGGGTACGCATGAAGCTCTGAGAGGTAAGGTAGGCGAAGTTGAGTTCGATGCGGTATTTACCCTTTACAAGAGTGGGCGTCTTCATCTCCACCCAGCCCATGTAACCGACGTTGAACACGATACGGTCGTTGGCATTGGCTGTCGTGACAACCGCCTTGTTGTTGGTATCACGGATTGTATAGCTCTTTGAGGTCACGTATGCGATTGCGGGATAGCTGTTGTTGGCTGTACCGGCATCGCCTGACTCATAGTTGAAACATGAGGCCTGGCTCAAAGATATTGCTACTTCCTTGCTGACAGGACTTGCGGGCTGATAATCTTCGGCATCCACAAGACCCTTGATCTCGGCGTAGTCACCCAGATCCCAGATTACCTCGGCCTGCTCAGGCTCCCATACGGGAAGATAGTTGTCGAGTTCATGGACGTAACCGTTTTTAGCACGGGTGTCACTGCGGCTTTCCACGAGTGATGCGCTTTCACCATCCTTATTGAAAATTATGCTTTCGGCCAGAGTCGGGGCGGTACCGTCAAGCGTAAGCGCCATGACCTGATTTTTAGCGTTTGATCCCATTATCTTGGTGGACACAGTGCCTTCCTCGCCTTTAAGGTCGGCCAGGGTGTAGGAATTGGTCATCACGTGATAGGATACATATTCGCGCAGCAGGCTGTCGACTCCCACCCCGCGATGATCGTTGGAGGCGAGACGCGACTTCAGGTCAGACAGGCTGTTTATACCGGCAGCGGCGAAAGTAGCGTCGCTTACATTCAGGAAAGTATAGTAACGCTTTATGATTGTCTTTTTACCATACTCCACGATAGTGTCGGCAACAGTGTTGAGATCCTTGCTCCAGCCGGTAGCATCAAGAGCATCTTTCATGATCGATGATCCGGAATCGGTGACACGGTCAGTGACTGTCTCGACAAGCGGAGTGAGTGCCTTTGACAGGATATATATCTTGCCGTTGTAGGCGTCGATACCCATTTCCACTACCTGTCCCTGGTCATTAAGGATAGCCTCTCCGGCCTTCTCGGGGTCAATGGTAATGGCAAGAGCCTCACCGTCAAGATTAGTGACCGATTTCATGGTCACAAACTTATCAGTCGGAACAGAGTCGGCTACTGTATGGTAAAGCACGAATGAACGTACATATTCGGGAGAAAGCTCCTCAAGCGAACTTACACCGCGACGGGCATAAAACTCACGCATCGCCTCGTTGTTGGGAACGAATGCGGTGAAACTTACACCTGTAGTCGACTGGTTGAGCGCATTGAAGGTCTCGGAATAACGGAGAGCCTTGGCATACTCCGACAGATCCTCCTGTGACTCCACATATACCGAGATAGGCGAACTGATATCGGTCTTGTAGGTCTGGTCCTTGAAGGGATCAGAATTGACGTCAAACACGTCAGAGTCACACGATGAGAAAGCGGCTCCAAGTGCGAGGCATCCTAAGATTGCCTTATGTAATAATGAAGTTTTCATTTTGACAGTGACCTAAGGTTATTTAACGTTAGCGTAATACGGATTTTGAACAAGCAGATCATTTGACTGGATGTCGCCTTCGGGAAGCGGCAGGTACCATGCGTTCTGATTGGAGAGCACCGAGCGTATCCATGAGGGATTGGTCGTCATGTTACCATCGATGACAGCATCTATGAACGCATCTTTGTAACGGTTGCCGGCGATACGGCCAAACCACAGCAGATCATACCAGCGTTTGCCCTCGCCGATGAACTCCATCTCACGCTGAGCGATAATCTCCTCAAGCATCTCCTGCTCACCGATATTGGCGACAGCAGCGAGATCATCATCAGCCAGACCGGCATAATTGGAAAGACCGGCACGCACACGCACACGGTTGTCAAGCTTGAAGGCTTCCGCGATATTGCCTGTCATCGTCTCGGCAAGCGCCTTGGTAAGTATGATGTCTGACACACGGTAGATGATGAAGTTGGCATCGTTATGTACCCGCTTACCACCTGTCGGATCCTGGATCTCAGTTCCGTGATACTTCCACATGTAGTAACGGTTGGCAGTCTGGTAAGAGCCTCCGCCTTCGGTGACATAAGTTGACAGGATCATGCGGCCCACACGACCTTCAGTCACAGCGACACCGCCGGTTACTTCCATTGTCTCCTCACGCAATTTGGCAGTTGCGATATTGGTAAACTGCAGCGGAGAGGTGGCAGTCTGAGTCCAGTATTTCGCAAAGTTGTTGCTCTCCATGGCAAGGTTGTAATCCCAGTTGAGCTCAAAGATACTCTCGTTGGAATTACCGAAGCAGAACATGTCATACCACTGGTTGGTAGAAGCCATGAATACAGGACGGAAGCTATCGGTGGCAGTAAGGATCTTGTCGCAATATTCCTTACAGGTCTCATAATCCTCCGACCACAGGCACACATCGGCCATAAGAGCATAAAGAGCCCATTTGGTAACGCGGCCTTTAGTCTCCCAGTCTACCTCGTATGTACCCTTGGCTGCGCCTGTGGCAAGTGCGGTCAGGACATCATCCTTGATCTGAGCCACGATTTCAGCCTCCGACGACTTGGCGATCGAGAATTCAGCGTTGTCATCGACATAGGGTTCAACGACAAGGGGTACGCTCTGATAATTCTTTACAAGGATCAGATTGCAGTATGCACGCATGAAATAAGCCTCGCACAGGTGTGACTTCATCATCGACTCGTAGTAAGTGTCGTCGATATTGCTTACACCGGGAGCATACTTCAGAACCGAGTTGGCGGCATTGATCACCTTATAAAGGTTCTCATACTTTACAAGACTGTGTGACGGAGTGAGGTTGAAGTCCTGCAGTTTGCTGTCGGAAGAAGAGATCGAGTAGAATGTACCTCCGCGAAGCTCACCCCATGTTATGAAATTGGGCACGCAGTCACGCATATATTTATAGCCTGACATTACCACAGCTTCGACATCCTCCTTTGACTGCCAGAACTTAGCGGTAATCTGCTCATTGTTGGGCAGCACATCGAGATAGTCGTTGCACGAAGAGGCAAACAACATTGTCGAAGCCGCCACAAGGGAATATATTATCTTTTTAAACATAAGGCATTAGAAATTAATAGTCAGACCAAATGCGAAACGCTTAGAAACCGGAGTCTGTGAATTATCCTTCACGAGCTTGGTAGCGGTAGGCAGACTTACCTCAGGATCCTGGCCCTTGTAATGGGTCCAGGTAAAGAGGTCGTAGCCTGTAGCAAAGATATTGGCACGTGTAATACCTATACCGATGCTTTCAAGGAAGCTCTTGGGAATGTTATAGTTAAGGCTCAGGGTCTTGAGACGTACAAATGAAGCATCCTCCACAAAACGGTCAGAACCAAGGTAGTTGTAACCCATGCCGAAAAGTGCGCGGGGGATTTCGGTATCATCGCCCTCAGCACGCCAGCGGTGAAGTACCGCAGTACTCTGGTTCTTGACATTGTACATGCTCTCAAGATCCATACGTGCCTGGTTGATGACCTTCTGTCCTACACGGCCGTAGAAGAATGTGGTCAGCTGGAAGTCTTTCCATTTGAGCTTGAAACCGCCACCGAAGATAAACTTAGGATTGGCGTTGCCGAGATACACGATATCGTTTTCGTTGATCACGCCGTCATGGTTGATATCCTCATAACGGGCATCACCGGGATATACGCTCTGATTACCGTTGTACATCACAATGGGCTGGCCCTGATAATTGTACATCACATTACCTTCAGCATCGCGGGCATAGGTCTGCTCGGTGTTCTGGTATACTCCGAGGTAACGGTATCCGTAGAAAGCACCTACCGGTACACCCTCGATAATGCGGAGCGCGTAGTTGCCGTTGCCAAAAGTATAGTTTTCCTGAACGTAGGTACTCGGAAGTTCGAGTACGGTGTTGATGTTACGACTTATATTGGCGTTGAACGAGAGGTTCCATGTCTTCTGACGTACGGCCTGCCAGTCAAAGCGGAATTCGACACCCTTGTTGGCCAGCTTACCTGAGTTGATCCAGGCGATGCTGTTATAACCGGTAGTCACGGGGAGGTCGGTATCTTTGATAAGAAGATCCGATGTCTTTTTATCGTAGTAGTCGAAGGTTACATTGAGGCAATCCCACAGACGGAAGTCGACACCGAAGTCAATCTCACGGGTTGTCTGCCACTTGAGTTTGTCAAGCTGCATTCGGTTAGGAGCCACGGCCTGATTGTCGACATACTGGCCTATCGAAGAGTAAGCGCCATAATACTTGGCTGCGCCTGAAGGTGCCTTTCCTGACCAACCGAGACCTACACGGACCTTGGCTTCATCGAGCCATGAGAAGTTCTGATTGCGCAGAAGCGGCTCACGGTCAATATTCCATGCAAGACCGAATGCAGGATAACTGCCGAAACGGTGCTTGCGGCCCATTGCCGAGTTACCCTCATAAGTAATAGAAGCCTTGGCTGTATAACGCTCGTCATATGAGTAAACGGCCTGTCCTACAAAAGCCACCGAACGGCCGTCACCGTTTGAAGAACCGGCTGCCGCAACGACGCTGCCTACAACCGGGTCGGCAAGACTGGTCGACGCATTACCGTAAGTCATGCTCGACTCGCTGTAAGAGCTGCTCTGGTAAGTACGGAAGAGCGCGGTACCGATAATGCTATGCTTTTCAGCAAACAGATTATTGTATATAAACTTACCCTCTGACTGGAGTGTGAATGCATCAGTGATAGCATCGGTAGAGCGGTTGGCAAATGTACTTGTCCACAGCACACCGGTAGCCTCCTGCGGAAGGAACTGCTTATACTTGTTGGTTTTCATATTGAGTGAAACCCAGCCTGAAAAACGGAGATGGAACGGGAAATTATAATCAAGCTGTATGGTCATCTTCTCCTCGCGCAGCTGAGTCTTGTAGTAACCCAGATCAACGAGTGCTACAGGATTGAAGTTGCCTTTACCCTTGTTTTTGTCAATACCGGTAAATGGTCCCTGGAAGTCCTCTTCCTGAGTGAAGTAACGGTCAGTCGGCAGGCCTGTTACATCATCGATCCAGAACGGGCTGAGGTTTGGCATCTTCTGCATGGCCATTGCACGCGCATTCTCAAGCACATTGGCATTCTTATTGGTAGCGGTAAAGTTGAAGTCAGTGTGCACACGCAGACGGTCAGAGAAGTTGTAGGTAATCTTGAACTGACCCTGAAGACGCTTCAGATCGGTACCCTTTGTCGTACCGTCCTCATAATACTGGTTGAGTGACAGACGGTAAACCGCTTTCTGACCACCACCGCTCATTGAGAAGGTGTTATCGATGATCATCGCATCCTGCTTCACTGCGCCGAGCCAGTCGGTATTGCAGTTATACTCGTCATAGTAGAGATAATTGGGATCATAGTTGATCTCGGATGCATTGAAGAGCTGGTTCATCTCATTGGTGGCACTCTGCACACCCTTGGCGTTGGCGGCGTTCCAGAGAGCGTCCTGCATGAGGGCCGTATACTGAGTACCGTTGAGCAACGGTATTGATGACGGCTCACGCTTGATGGTGAACTTGGTGGCAAACTGGAACTGAGTCTTACCGGCAACACCCTTCTTGGTATTGATAAGGATTACACCGTTAGCACCCTTCGAACCGTATATCGCTGTAGCCGAGGCATCTTTCAGTACCTCGATGCTTTCGATATTTGAAGGCGCTATATTAAGGAGCGCTCCGAAATCCTCGGCTGAGGCAGTGCTGAAGCTGAAGTCCTCGGCGATATCGCTTGAGTAAGGCACACCGTCGACTACGATAAGCGGGTCGACATTGTCATCAAGTGTACTGATACCACGTATCTGTATATTGTTCTTGGCGCCCGGGTCACCGCCGACATTGATGTCAAGACCGGCGATCTGTCCCTGAATTGCCTCCTCGATAGAGGCAACCGGGCTTTGTGAAACAAGTTCCGACACTTCAAGATGCTGAATGGATGATGTCTGCATTCGACGCGTCACACCCATGTCGTCACTCTTCTGTCCCACTACCACAACTTCATTCAGCTTGGAGGCAGAAACGAGTGAGAAGTTCTGCACACTCTGACCGGTATATGCCACCGACTTAGTCTCGAGACCGATATATGAGGCCTGGATTTTGAGCTTACCGGCATTGGCAGGTACCGTGAGGGTATAATTTCCATCAATATCGGTCACCGCACCTTTAATGTAACGGCCCTGATTGTTGATAAGCACCACGTTCGCACCGATGACAGGCTCCATTTCGTCGCCTTCCTCACCCATCACGCAACCGGTGATTACGTGTTCCTGAGCAGCGGCACTCATTGCACCCAACGTGAGGATGGCCATAAGCGCCAGCAAGATTGTTCTTTTTATATTATTGGTATTCATGGTCTGTTTTGTTTAATCATTGCAGTATGCCGTCAATGAAATGCAAACAGCCGTCGCCGAATGCAAAAGGCAAGTAGCTGTAATCGGGTACGACGTCAACAGTGTTCGCACCGCCGACAAATCCGACACTCAGCTTGGATCCGTTATCGACAATATTGAGCTTCTGTGAGCCGGCGGTATAGAACTCGCCGTGGCATGACGATCCGACGAAGGGATAGTCAGTGAACGAGTTCATCAGTGAGCTGACAAAGTACTGCACAAGATACTTTGACAACGTAGCCTTGTCGGTTGATGAGACCGTTCCGGTAAGGGTTCCGTCGGTGACGCTCAGCTTGCTGCAACCGGGTATATTTTTCAGGTTTGCGGCAATAGCCTCATTAGTGGGGGCGAACAGGATAAATCTTGATCCGCCTGACACAAGCTGGGAAAGGTCACCGCCTACAATCAGGCCGGCCTTCTGAAGAAGCTGCGCAAACATATAATAAGGATAGTTCTTGTCGTTGCACACAGCGAGGAAGTGTCCTATGCCGTCGCCTGAAGCCTTTTCAAACAGGGCATTGGCGTCATAGGAATATGAGCTGCCGTTGGCCCAGCTGTGACCGTCGTTGAGGATCGGATGCAGGTCAACGAAAGGATCACCGGTATAAGAAGGCTCAAGCTGCTGGTTGAACAGGGCATTGGTCGTGATGCGGCCATCCTTTACAAACCAGTAGTTGTAAGCTGCCGATGTCGGTACTACCTGAGTACCTGTCATGGCAAGTTCCTTCACATTCTGAGCCACGTGCATATCGGAAATTTCCTTCATTGCACCGCTACCCATCGCCACGAAGTCACCGGCATCGCTGCTGTACTGCTGCAGCTCCTTACCCATAGTGGTAGAGTAAAGACGTATCGCCGGATCGGTATTGGCCATCTGTTCCTCAGTAGGCATCAGCGTCACGAAGTCTATGTCCTTTGAAGCAAGTGACAGGAGTGAAGATGAAGAGCTCAGCGCATAGAGATAGGCGATATAACGTGAGTCCTTGAATGCCGGGCCGACCACTGAAGTGAATATCGCGGGAAGTTCCATGCGGTCCATACCGTAGAAGGTTCCGTTGGCACAGAGCTTGCGGTCGGTCACATCATCAGGATTGATGTCGATAGGTGTACCGTAAGAGGTCAGCACCTCACCTCTCTTGATCTCCTCGGGGAATACAAGATCGTTGGTGTTGGCGCATGACTGATATACGAAGTATTCGAGGATAAGTGGATCGAGATCATCGATCGAGGTATATCCGCTCTGAGAAGTCCAGAAATTAGTGAAGAATTTGTCAATCGCACTATTCGACGGCACGAACAGGTTATAGCCGCTGCTCTCCAGGATTGAGGTCAAGCGCCATGACAATGTAGGCCATTCCCATGCGATCGGAGGCAATGAACTGTGGCTATGGGCGTAGACCTGATATCCGAGCGAACTCATAGTCTCGTCATCGACAAGCTCATAGGATGAATATGAGTCATAGATGGCAAGGAACTTCGAGTACTGCGGATTATTTGCAAGCTCGTCGTAAATGGTGTTGAGTGGTTCAACCACATGATCGACATGATACAGGTAACCATTGTCGGTCACGACGGCATTCTCGTCAAGCACCTTGGCATTGGCAATGTTGAATACATCACCTGACTCAGATTTGCCGCCCCACTCGGTGTCGGGGAAGAAGTAATTATAATTATAGGTGGCGTCAATTCCCTTTGTCTCGAAAAGCTTGTTAGACAATACGGGAATGTAACGCTCGTAATGATATTCCTTGATAGCAGTTTCAGAGCTGGCGAAAGGAGTCAGTTTCACACTCTTATCCACAATAGGATCCATACTGTGGGTACGGTGCTTGTAATAGAAGCCGGCCTTTACGAGAAGCTGATCGGGAGTTGCTCCGTCACCGTCGGTAGGTCGGAAATTAACCATCTTGCTCCAGTCAAATGCATAATACATCAGATGATACCCCACGAGCTTATTAATATAAGCATGATCACGGGCATCAAGTTCTTCGACTGAATTGCAGCCTTTCTTAGATAAGAACTCACGGAAAGCCTCATCATTGGGCGCAATAACAGTAAGGATACTCTTACCGTTGACGATCTCCTTGTAGTCGGAAAGATCGATACATTTAACAAATAGCGAATAGTTGGCATCGGATTTAAGCACCTCATAGGCGTTACCTTTCAGCCATGTCGGTGGCTTATAGTGGTCATCGGAGCCAAGGTCATCGCTACACGATGCCAATGACAATCCGCAGGTGATCACAGTTGCCGACATTACCGCTGCAAGGGTCGACCGGAGGTTACCCATGCCGATACGCTGTGTCGCAGGTTTTAACAGGTTTCTGTTTCCCATGTTGATTTATTTGGTTTATTAATATACCGTTTCATGCATGAGGACCGCTAAATGAGGCTATACGATCCTCCGCTTATATCAGTTAATAGTAAATTGCTATCGCACATTCATATCAATAGCTGAAAATCAAGACTTTTACCTCCAGATCCCCAACTAAATCACACTTCTGCAATCCTTAATTCAACCAATTAA
>CAZIPQ010000050.1:5003-15984 GCA_964541165.1 uncultured Muribaculum sp. | reverse complement strand
AGTTATCGGTTGACGAAGACGCGGTATTCGCCGGGAGCAAGCGAGGTCGGGAAGTCGGACTGCTTGCCGGCAAAGAAGTCTATTGTGGTGGAGTCGGCCTGCGGTACTTCAGCTATATACTCCACATTCTCTGTTTTGGCTCCAAGGTTGACAAACACATATACCCGGGCATTCTCCACCTCACGGCTGAATATATAAAGGTCGTCGCTTTTGGTAGGATAGCGTTTCACCTCGCCGCCGTCAATTCCGGCCTGAAGCGCGGGCTGTGTATGCTTGAGGTGATTGAGCTTCTGATAAAACTCAAAGTAGCTGTTGCGCGGCTCCCACTGAGGAGGTGTGTCCTTTACAAAAAATTCGAGTGCGCGATCCATGCCGGTCTCCTGTCCGGTATAGATAAGAGGCATACCCGGCAAGGTATAGCTCAGCACTGCAAATGCATCCGCGAGATTACCGAGGCGCTGACGCTCCGTGCCCTCCCAGGAGTTAAGATCGTGATTGGTGATCATATTCATCAGATAAGTGTCGCGTGGATATTCCAGCTCCTGCAGGGCAAGCAGGGTGTCGATATCAACTGCATGCTTTACCGGGAATTCCTTGACATTACCCTCGGCGTCGGCAAAGGTATATTGTCCGGACGTAGCGGCGATAGCGCTAAAAAGATCCTTCATAGGCCAGTTATAACCCATATCAAAGCCGTTGCGCTGCAAAGCCGGCACACTTGCCTCGGCAAGCATGAACACCTCCTTGACGCTGTCAAGCTGCGGACGGGCCTCATCCCAGAAGTCAACGGGGACCTCAGAAGCAACATCACAACGGAAACCGTCGACACCAACCTCGGTAAGCCAGAATTTCAAGGCATCCACCATGGCGGCACGCATCTCCTTATTGTTATAATCGAGTTTGTACACGTCAGTCCAGTCATAAGGGCCAAACATCTCCCCCTCCTCGTTGCGGGCATACCAGTCAGGATGGTCGGCAAGCCACACATTGTCACATCCGGTGTGATTAGGCACCCAGTCGAGTATCACCTTCATGCCCATATCGTGAGCCTTGTCGACAACTTTCTTGAACTGCTCAATGGTGCCAAACTCAGGGTTAAACGCTTTGTAATCACGCACGGCGTAATAGCTGCCAAGCTCACCTTTACGGTTTTTCTCGGAAATAGGATGCACCGGCATAAACCACAGGATATCCACGCCGAGATCACGCAGGCGCGGCAACTCGCGTTCAAAGGCCGTCACAGTGCCGCTGTCAGTGTACTGACGCAGATTAACCTCATAAATCACCGCATTGCGGCTCCATTCAGGATGCTTTACTGATGTGAACGTACTGTCACGGTCGGCTGCCGACGCGGCGCTCTTACGATGATGCGTGCAACTGTAAGCCACGAGGGCTGCCATACCGGCACACACGGCAAGCAAAAAACATTTCTTCATTATAAGACAACTATTTATTAATAATCACAAATATACCGTATAAATTCCATCCACACAACTTCTGTGGCATTTCTTTTCTCTTTTTCATGATTGTCGGGCATCGTGACACCTACGCATCAGCAGTCAGCATTTTTAATCCACTTTTCATTGATTTGTGATGGAATTATGTATATTTGCATTGTCTTATACATTAGTCTCTATTAACTCGATGAAAAAACTTATTCTGCTTATCGCGGCCATTGCCACGGCAGCTATCCGAATGCCGGCGCAGATCAATGGCTCAATGTCGACAGTCACGGTTGACGGACGACACGTGGTGGTACGCGCCATGGACAACAACATTTTTCAGGTGACCAATACTGCCGGTGAGGCCTCAGGTCGCACGCAGGCAGTCGTGATGCCTCAGCAGGAATTTCACGGCAAGATCAGCCGGTCGGCCGACGCCATCACCGCTACCTTACCCTCTGGCGTAAGCGCAACCCTTGACTGCAAGACCGGCGCTGTCATTTTTTCCGACAGCCGCGGACGCCTGCTCCTTGACAACGGCAGCCGCGATTCCGGCGGAGCCCGCTCCATAACTCTCGATCCGGCAGGACAGGGCACTTTTTACGGAACCGGCGAACGAGGTCACAGCTTCAAGCTCAACGGCGACACTCTCGTGATGTACAACCGGCAGAATTATTCCTACACCGAAGGGGATCCGCGCATAAACCAGATGAATATCTGCATTCCCATGTTCGTAAGCACCGACGGTTATGGAGTACTGTTTGATGACCACGCACCCGCAATGCTCGTGATGAACGACCCCATAGAATACACCTCCGAAACCAAGACCCCCATCACTTACTACTTCATATATGGCGGCAATCTCGCCGGAGTGACGCGTGAATACACCGCGCTGACGGGACGCCAGTCACTGCCGCCGTTCTGGGCGCTCGGTTACATCACCTCCAAATACGGCTACCGTACTGAAGCCGAGACACGTGGAGTCATCGACACCCTACGAAATGAAGGCTATCCTGTCGACGGCGTGGTGCTCGACCTCTACTGGTACGGACAGGAAACCGATATGGGGCGCCTCGAATGGAACAAAGAGCAGTGGCCGGATCATACCGCCATGCTGGCCGACCTGAAAGCCGACGGCGTAAATACCGTAATCATATCACAGCCGTATATCAACAAGATCGGCGCCATCGACAACTACAACGAACTCGCCTCCAAAGGCATGCTTACCCACGACAAGGAGGGCAACATCAACGATGTGACCACATGGGTGGGCGAGGCCGGCATGTTTGACGTCGCCAACCCCGATACGCGCAACTGGCTGCGCGAACGCTACCGCAAGCTGACCGACGAGGGTGTAGGCGGCTGGTGGGGAGACCTCGGAGAACCTGAGGTACACCCCGAGACAATCGTCCACGCCAATGGCATGACAGCACGTGAGTTTCACAACGTCTACGGCAACGTGTGGAGTTCGATAATCCACGATCTGTACCGCGACGAATATCCCGACACCCGCCTGATGACACTCATGCGAGGCGGCACCGCCGGTCTGCAGCGTTACAGCGTTTACCCCTGGTCAACGGATGTATCACGCTCATGGGGCGGTCTGCAGCCTCAGGTAAAGATCATGCTCAACTCAGGTCTGTCGGGCCTCGGATATATGGGCCATGATGTCGGCGGATTTGCCATCGACGAAAACAATCCTGTGGATCCCGAGCTTTACGTACGCTGGATGCAGCTCGGCACCTTCTCCCCTATCCTGCGCACACACGCACAGAAGGTGGCCGAACCATATCACTATCCCGAGCAGCAGGAGATATTGCGGCAGCTCGTAAAAATGCGCTACGAGTGGCTGCCATACAACTATACCCTTGCGTATGAAAACGCCACCAAGGGATACCCGTTGGTGCGTCCGCTCAACTTCGAAGCCGGCGCCTCGACCCCTTACGATTCAATCACCGACGAATACATGTGGGGCAATGAAGTGCTCGTAGCGCCCGTACTCACCCAGGGCGCCACCTCCCGCAATGTCATTCTTCCTGCCGGAATATGGATCGACTATGCCGACCCGACCATAGACTATACCGGAGCCGAGGGCAAGGAGGCCGAGTTCACATACGACGCTCCGCTTGACCGTCTGCCCCTGTTTATCCGCAACGGCGCCTTCATACCTCAGGCCGACTACGACATGGCCCACACAGGGCAATATGATCCGTCACAGTACACCGTACTCTATTATCCGCGCGGTGACGTGAAGAGCAGCTACACCATGTATGAGGATGACCGCACGTCGGCATTGTCGCTTGAGCGCGGCGAATATGCCCTTGTCAACTTCGAGGGCGATGCGAAAGGTCGCGTCATAGACATCCGTGTAAGCATGTCGGGTGAATATCCGGGAATGCCGGCACAGAAAACCATGACGATAAAGCTGCCGGGCATATCGACAGCGCAGATTTCATCGCTAACGATCGACGGAAAGCCCTTGCCACTCCCGAGAATATTCGAACCGACATTCTCGTTCGAAATAAATCTTACATCGCAACAGCCTGTAAATATGACAATTACGAAAAATAGCTGAAATTTTTTCACGCCGTGGTAAACTTTTTATCACGGCGTGTGTTCTAATAGTACATAGCAAAATTACTTTTTCCATTGCAAGAAATGTGATAATGATTGGTTTATTATCAACTAAGGAGATACCGGGAGGCATCTCCTTAGTTGCGTTATATACTGTCGGCTGACTTTTCACCCGTCTGAGGTTATCAACATATTTGCCGAGTTATGAACATTTAGATAAGTTTATTATTGATATTCTTGCCGTTAGTATGTCAATAATCGCTATCTTTGTCAACATAAACGCACAATTGAAGTTTATGGGTAAAATCATCGCAATAGCCAATCAGAAAGGCGGTGTCGGAAAGACCACCACTACGATCAACCTTGCAGCCTCTCTCGCCAGTCAGGGTAAGAAAGTGCTGATTATTGACGCCGATCCCCAGGCCAACGCCACCTCAGGTTATGGCATCGACCCCAAGTCTATGTCGTCATCCATATATGAATGTCTGGTCGACAACTATCCCATCGAAGGCTCACAGGTCCCGACATGCGTGGAGGGACTTGAACTCGTGGGATCACGCATCGACCTTGCAGGAGCGGAGCTCGAGCTTGTCAACAAGCCCAACCGCGAGAAGGTGCTTCTGAACGTACTCACTCCCGTAGTCGACAAATATGACTACATCCTTATAGACTGCTCACCGTCGCTCGGACTCATCACCGTCAACGCACTGTCAGCCGCCCATTCAGTTATCATCCCGGTCCAGGCCGAGTATTTTGCCCTCGAAGGTATCAGCAAGCTCCTCAACACAATCCGCATCATAAAGTCAAGGCTCAACCCGCAGCTTGAGATCGAAGGCTTCCTGCTCACCATGTATGACGCCCGTCTGCGTCTCGCCAACCAGATATATGAAGAGCTGAAAGGCCACTTTGCCGACATGGTGTTCAACACAGTGATCCCGCGCAACATACGCCTGAGCGAAGCCCCGTCACACGGACTGCCCGCACTGATATACGATCCTGAAAGCCGCGGCGCAACGAGCCACACCATGCTCGCCAAGGAGCTGATTGCAAAGCACCGCAAGGCCGACCATGCCGCAATGTCAGGCAACAAACAGTAATCACCTTCATTCCATACATTTTTAATACCCTATAAATATGTCTGCTCTCCGACGCAATGCCTTAGGCCGAGGTTTAGACTCACTGATACCGATGGATGATGTGCCAGCACGCGGTTCATCAGCCATAAATGAAATTGCTCTCGACCAGATCACACCCAATCCCGAACAGCCGCGTACCACATTCGATGAGGAAGCGCTTGACGAACTGGCCTCATCAATCCGTGAGTTAGGCATCATCCAGCCGCTGTCGCTGCGTAAACTCGGCGACAATTCTTACCAGATCATAGCAGGCGAACGCCGTTACCGCGCCGCAATCAAGGCCGGACTTACGTCGGTACCGGCATATATCCGCACGGCCAACGACAGCGAGCTGACCGAAATGGCGCTCATCGAGAACATCCAGCGTGAGGATCTTAATGCGATAGAGATAGCCCTGACATTCAAAAAGCTCATTGACCAGTACAGCCTCACTCAGGAGCGGCTCAGTGAGCGCATCGGTAAAAAGCGCGCCACGATAGCCAACTTCCTGCGTCTGCTGAAGCTTCCCGCCGAAGTACAGCTGGGCTTGCGCGACAAGCATGTCGACATGGGTCATGCCCGCGCGCTGCTTACTATCAATGATCCCTCGCTGCAGCTGAAACTCTACAACGAAATCGTCAAAAACGGCCTTTCAGTACGCAAAGTCGAGGAGCTGGCCAAGGCCTACCAGCAGGCAGCCGAAAAAGGAGAGGCACCGCAGAAGCCGGCTGCCCCGCGGATGACCGACCGTGACTTTGACATACTGAAAAAGCACCTCAGCAATTCGTTTCATACGCCCGTTCAATTCACCTGCAACAGCCAGGGTAAAGGAAAAATCACATTTCCTTTCAAAAACGAGGCTGAACTTGAGCAATTAATTGCTATCTTTGACACTATAAAGCATTCCGAAGGCTGATCCCGCTTTGTGGCTCAGCCGGGGATATAGTGTAATTTGCATAGCTAACAATCCTGCGGCTCAGCCGTTTAACTAATGACATCTCACTACAGGAGTAAAAACATATCACAGTACGTGATTGCGATGCGACGGGCAGCGCTGGCGCTGTTTTTCGCCGTAATCACGTCTTTTAATATTTTTTCACACACTCTAACATTGCCTACCGACACGGTTCCGATACAGGAATTTCCAGACTCAATATACCTGTCTTTCGACCGCAATGACCGTGTGTTGGTTGAAGGGGATTCCATCATCGCCACAGGCGACTCGCTGGAAATGATACCTGTCGGAGCTATTCCGGTCGATACCGTCAAAATCGACCCCATCACCGGCAAAGCCATGGATCCGGACTACCGTGTGCGTGAGTTCAATCCCGATCCGACACGCGCCCTATGGATGTCGGCCCTCTGTCCTGGACTCGGACAGCTGTATAACCGCCGCTACTGGAAACTGCCGATAGTGGTGGGTGCATATGTAGGACTCGGATATGCCACCAGCTGGAACAACCGTATGCTGAATGACTATACGCAGGCCTACCGCGACCTTACCGATGACGACCCGTCGACCAAGAGCTACATGAATTTCTATCCCCCCGGCACCGACGAATCACGCCTCAATTACGGCTGGCTTGAAAAAGCGTTCAAATCCAAAAAAGATTATTTCCGCCGCAACCGCGACCTATGCATAATCTGCATGATAGGCGCTTACTTCGTAGCCATGCTCGATGCCTATGTGGATGCTTCGCTGGCCCATTTCGATATTTCCGACAATCTTTCGGTCGATGTACAGCCCTCAGTCATCCGCACCTCGCCAAACAATGCTCCGGGAGTAGGAGTCAACTGGGCCTTCAACTTCTGACATGCAAAGATATCTCTCTAACAATATAACCCTGAACCGCCGATGAAACCACTTGCAACGCTACTGATGGTCGCCACGATGTTTACTGCATCGGCAGCCCCGTCAATATTAACCCTCAAGCATACCATCTCCGACGACTCTATCACCTTCCCGGAGAGTTTTGAGACCGATACTCACAAGATGCTGCAGAACTGGTATCTGCAGAATTACGCCGTTCTCAACGAAAATATGGCCGCCACGCCCGACATCAACGCCTCTGACGAGGTGTATATCGAGCGACTGAGCAAGATACCCACCACTATCGAGATGCCTTACAATCAGATAGTGCGGTCATATATCAACATGTACACCCAGCGCCGCCGCCAGCTTGTCGAAAACATGCTTGGCATGAGCCTGTACTACATGCCTATCTTCGAAGAGGCCCTCGAGCGTCACGGACTTCCGCTGGAACTGCGTTATCTTCCGGTCATCGAGTCGGCCCTTAATCCCGACGCCGTTTCGCGCGCAGGTGCAACCGGACTCTGGCAATTCATGCTCCCCACCGCCCGCGGACTCGGACTTGAAGTCAACACTCTCGTCGACGAGCGCCGTGATCCGTATGCGTCATCAGAAGCGGCAGCCCAATATCTCAAGCAGCTCCACGACATGTACAATGACTGGTCGCTTGCAATAGCCGCCTACAACTGCGGTCCAGGCAATGTCAACAAGGCCCTGCGCCGTGCCGGTGACAACGCAAAGGACTTCTGGAGCATCTACTACCTCCTGCCACAGGAAACCCGCGGTTATGTACCCGCATTCATAGCCGCCAACTATACGATGACCTACTATAACGAGCACAATATCAGTCCCGCTCTGGCACGCCGCCCCATCATCACCGATACCCTGCATGTCACCAAGCGAGTCAACCTCCAGCAGATATCCGATGTGCTCAACCTGCCGATAGAGGAGCTGCGTGTGCTCAACCCCCACTTCCGCAAGGATATCATCCCGGGCGATTCGCGCGCCTATTCACTGGTGTTGCCCTCCATGCAGGTCTATTCCTACCTGATGAGCGAGGACAGCATCATCAGTCACGACTGCAATCTCTATGCACGCCGCACAGTGGTTGAGCCGGTACTTGAGGAGGGCAACGACCCCACGATGGAATACACTACCAAACTGGTGGTAAAGAACCATAAGGTAAAGAAGGGCGAGACACTTTCAAAAATAGCCAACGCCTATGGAGTGAAGCTCAACGACCTTAAAAAGTGGAACGGACTCAAGAAAAACAATATAGCCGCCGGACGCATCCTTAAAGTGCATGCCTATGAGCGTGTCGCAACCGGACGCAAAAAGCAGCCTGCTGCCGATACAGACGCATCGGCCACCCAGCAGCTTGCCGAAGCCACCAATACCGAGGCAGCCGAAAACAAAGAGCTGGCCGATGCCACTGCAGCCACAGAGGAGGTAAAGGAAGCCGCAGAACCTGCTCCCCAGACGGCACAGGAACAAAAGCCTAAGGCAGCCCCGGCAAAAGCCCAGACTACCAAAGCCCAGACAGCCAAAGCAAAAAAGCCAACCTATCGCACCCATACGGTAAAGAAAGGTGACAACCTGTTCCGCATCGCCAAGAGATACAAAGGCGTCAGCGTAGATGACATCCAGCAGGCCAACGGCTTGAAGTCAACGGCCCTGCAGATAGGCCAGAAGCTGAAAATTCCCGTATCATAACCAATTATCCAGAACAATAATAACCCAATCGGAATATACCTACCCTTCATGAAATCATTTCTTGCTTCAATTGCGGTCATGACTACCGCTATCAGCGCGACCGCCGCTCCATTGTGGATGCGCGACATCGCAATCGCTCCCGACGGAAGTGCCATTGCCTTCACCTATAAGGGCGACATCTACAAAGTAAATCCGGCCGGAGGCGATGCAGTGCGCCTTACAACCGAATCTTCTTATGAAAGCCGTCCCGTATGGTCGCCCGACAGCAAGTCGATAGCGTTTGCCACCGACCGCAACGGAGGTCAGGACGTGTACATCATGAAGGCCGATGGAAGCGCACCCCAGCGCCTTACCTTCAATTCAGTGGCCGAAACACCCGAAGCATTTACTCCCGACGGAAAATATGTGCTCTTCTCGGCCGCCATCCAGGATCCGGCATCAAGCGCCATGTTCCCCTCGACACGTCTGACCGAGCTTTATAAAGTGCCTGTAGGCGGTGGCCGCATCACCCAGCAGCTTGCGGTGCCGGCCCATCACCTGAGCTATCTTCCCGACGGAAAGAGCTATCTCTATATGGATCGCAAAGGCATGGAAAACGAGTGGCGCAAACACGCCGTTTCATCCGATACACGCGACATCTGGAAATACGACGCCACGACAGGCAAGCACACCAATCTTACCGCCCGCTATGGTGAGGACCGTGATCCTGTCGTAAGTCCTGACGGAAAAACAGCCTATATCCTGAGCGAGCGCGACGGAAAGAGCTTCAACGTATATTCATTCCCTGTCGACAATCCTTCAGCTATAAAGCAGATCAGCGACTTCCGCACTCATCCCGTACGCTTCCTCTCACAGAGCCGTGACGGTATTCTGGCCTACGGCTACAACGGCGAGATCTACACCCAGAAGCCCGGAGAAAAAGCCCGCAAAGTCAATGTACAGCTCATCGACAACGATATCAACGACAAGTATCCCGTACGCATCAGCTCGACATCAGGAGCCGAACCTTCACCCGACGGAAAAATGGTGGCCTTCACCAACCGCGGCGATGTGTTTGTCACTTCGGTAGAATATCCCACAACCCGTCAGATCACAGCCACTCCGGCAGCCGAAGGCGGCATTACCTGGGGCGCTGACAACCGCACCCTCGCCTACCATAGCATGCGCGACGGCCACTTCAACATTTACACCGCCACAATAGGCCGCAAGGAGGATCCCAACTTCCCCAACGCTACAGTGATCGAGGAGAAAGCGCTTTTCAACCCCAAGGACGGCATCGAGCGCACTTATCCCTCATTCTCGCCCGACGGCAAGCAGCTCGCATTCATCGAGAACCGTCGTGCCCTCAAGGTAATGGACATGGCATCAAAGAAGGTGCGTACCATCACCGACGGTTCGACAAAGGCCGAGAGCAACGGCGGATTTGACTACTCATGGTCACCCGACGGAAAATGGATTGTAATGGAGCTGACCAACAACGGCCACCAGCCTTACAGCGATGTAGCTATCGTCAATACTACCGGCAAGCCCGTAGTCACCAACATCACCCGTTCATCTTACTTCGACGCCCAGCCCCACTGGGTAATGGACGGCAACGCCATCCTCTTCATGAGCGACCGCTACGGATTGCGCAGCCAGGCTTCATGGGGTTCGGAGAACGACGCCATGCTCGTGTTCATGAACCAGGATTCCTACGACAAATTCCGCCTGTCAAAAGAGGATTACGAGCTGCGCAAGGAGCTCGAGCGTCAGCAGAAGGCTGACAAAGCCAAAGCTGACGGCAAGGACAAAGCCGACAAAAAGGATAAGAAAGACTCAAAGAAAGCCAAGGCCGACTCCACCAAAAAGGAAGAGCCCGCTAAGGAACTTGTCGAGCTCAAAGGTATCGAGGACCGTATCGTGCGCCTCACACCCTCGTCAAGCGACATGGGCGACGCTATCATCACTCCCGACGGAGAAACACTTTACTACACCGCCAAGGGCGAGAACGGCAACGACCTGTGGCGTCTTGACCTCCGCAAACGCGACCTCAGCCGCTCGGCCTCACTTGACGGCAACTACTACTTTGCCCGCGACAAGAAGGGTGACAACATATTCCTCCTTGGCGGATCAGGTCTGCGCAAAATGTCGCCTGCAGCCGGCAAGCCCTCTCCTATCACTTACTCTGGCCGCATGGACATCGATCCTGCCGCCGAACGTGACTTCATGTTTGACTATGTAAAGCAGGAGACTGCCAACCGCATCTTCCGCAAGGACATGCAGGGTGTCGACTGGGAAGCCATGACCGAGAATTACCGTCGCTTCCTGCCCTATATCAACAACAACTA
>CAZIPQ010000050.1:0-4903 GCA_964541165.1 uncultured Muribaculum sp. | reverse complement strand
CGTGAAGCTGCAGTAGACTCGCTTTCGGGCGGCCGTCTCGGCTATGTGCACATCAAATCGATGGACGACAACAGCTACCGCAACATCTATTCAAAACTCTTCGGTAAGTTCAATGACAAGGAAGGCATCGTGATCGACACCCGCTGGAACGGAGGCGGACGTCTGCACGAGGATATCGAGGTGCTGTTCAGCGGTCACAAATATCTCACTCAGGAGATACGCGGTGTCGACGTTTGCGTAATGCCGAGCCGCCGCTGGACCAAGCCCAGCATCATGATACAGTGTGAGGCCAACTACAGTAATGCCCACGGCACTCCCTGGGTCTACAAGACGATGGGCCTCGGCAAACTTGTCGGAGCAGCCGTGCCCGGCACAATGTCAAGTGTCAACTGGATCACACTTCAGGATCCGTCGCTCGTATTCGGTGTTCCGGTGGTAGGCTTCCGCACCGCCGAGGGCAATTATCTGGAAAACACCCAGCTCGAGCCCGACATCCATGTGCTCAACGATCCCGCCACTGTAGTTAAGGGCGACGACCGTCAGTTGAAGGCCGCTGTTGACGAGCTACTTAAACAACTTCCACGCAAGAAATAAATTTGTACGGTTTTAAGCTATTATTTGATGAATAATATGTATATTTGCCGCATACATCACCGTAACCTAATAAAAACCACATAACCAATGGAGCAGATATCCAACCGTGTAAAGTCACTCGCACCTTCGCAGACTCTCGCAATGTCCCAGAAGAGCCAGGAACTGAAGGCTCAGGGCGTTGATGTAATCAACCTCTCGGTAGGCGAACCTGACTTCCCCACCCCCGAATTCATTAAGGATGCCGCCAAACAGGCTATTGACGACAACTTTACTTTCTATACCCCGGTACCGGGCTACATGACACTCCGCAAAGCCATCTCTGCCAAGCTCGCCAATGAAAACGGCGTCAACTATGCTCCCGAGCAGATCGTAGTGGCAAACGGAGCAAAGCAAGCTCTCTGCAATGTAATCCTTGCCGTGGTAAATCCCGGTGACGAAGTGGTAATACCCACTCCCGCCTGGGTAAGCTATATGGAAATGGTGCATCTCGCCGAGGGTACCAACGTCCTTGTTCCGGCCACCATCGAGACCAACTTCAAGATCACTGCCGAGCAGTTGCGCAAGGCCATGTCGCCCAAAACACGCATTGTGATGCTGTGTTCACCGAGCAACCCCACCGGCAGCGTATACAGCCGCGAGGAGCTTCAGGCGCTGGTCAATGTCATCGCTGAATATCCCGACGTACTGGTGCTTTCCGACGAAATCTACGAGCACATCAACTTCACCGGCTCATTCACTTCGCTGGCCTCATTCCCTGAGATCGCCGACCGTGTATGTGTCATCAACGGTGTTTCCAAGGCATACGCAATGACCGGCTGGCGTATCGGTTTTGCCGCCGCTCCGCTGTGGCTGGCCAAGGCTGTCACCAAGCTTCAGGGTCAGTACTCGTCAAACGCATCCTCTATCGCCCAGAAAGCCGCCGAAGCCGCCTATACCGGCTCACAGCAGTGTGTCGAGGATATGCGTGCGGCTTTCGAGCGTCGCCGCGACCTTATCGTAGGTCTTGCCCGCACCATACCCGGCTGGCAGGTCAACGAGCCGGAAGGAGCGTTCTATCTCTTCCCCGAAGTGTCAAGCTACTTCGGCAAGCGCTATCAGGACCGCGTCATAAATGACGACTCCGACCTTGCGATGTATCTGCTCGAAGTAGGCCATGTGGCCACTGTGGCCGGCTCAGCTTTTGCCGCCCCCGGTTACATCCGCATGAGCTATGCCACCAGCGACGACAATATCCGCGAGGCCATGCGCCGTATAGCCGAGGCCCTCGCAATGTTAAGTTAATAAGACCCATACTACTCTACTTCATAAAGGCTTCTTGATAATATGTCAGATTGCGTAGTCATCATACCGACCTATAATGAGGCCGAAAATGCCGAGGCTATCATAAACGCCGTGCTACGGCAGCCTCATCCGATGGATGTACTGATAGTTGACGACGGCTCACCCGACGGTACAGCCGATATAGTGCGCCGCCTCATGGCCGCCAATCCCGAACGCGTACGCATGATCGAACGACGCGGCAAGCTCGGGCTTGGCACAGCCTACATCGCCGGCTTCAAATGGGCACTTGCCCATGGCTATGAGTACATATTTGAGATGGATGCCGACTTCTCGCACAATCCCGATGACTTGATGCGACTTTATGAGGCCTGTCATGACAATGGAGCCGATGTGGCCATTGGTTCGCGCTACATCACCGGCGTCAATGTGGTCAACTGGCCCATGGGACGCGTGCTTATGTCATATTTTGCCTCAAAATATGTACGTATAGTGACGCGTATGCCGGTCAACGACACGACTGCCGGCTTTGTATGCTACCGCCGTCGTGTGCTTGAGGCCATTGATCTTGACAAGATACGCTTCAAGGGCTATGCCTTCCAGATAGAAATGAAGTTCACCGCCTATAAGCTCGGTTTCAAAGTGGTGGAGGTTCCCATCATATTTGTAAACCGCGTGCTTGGCGTGAGCAAGATGAGCAGTGGCATATTCTCGGAAGCTGTATTCGGAGTCGTCAAGCTCAGGCTCAACAGTATCTTCCACCCATATCGACCGGTAGACCATGCATGATTTAGCGCTGCACAATGCCATCATAATCAACGACGGCCGCCGTTTCAAAGGCTACGTCGTGGTTGACCGCCCGTTTATCACGTCGGTAGGCGAGGGAGACATGCCTGAAAATCTTAAGGCAAGCTGCCGTGAGTGTGTCGATGCGGAAGGGGCTTTATTGCTGCCCGGAGTCATCGACGACCAGGTGCATTTCCGTGATCCCGGCCTGACGCATAAAGCCGACATCGCCACTGAATCAATGGCGGCCGTTGCCGGAGGCGTCACCTCGTTCATGGATATGCCCAACACCAATCCCCCCACAGTCACCGCCGAGGCACTCGAAGCCAAGCTCAGACGCGGGGCAGAATGTTCCAACGGCAACTACGGCTTTTTCATCGGCGCCACAAACGACAATATCGACACCCTGCTCTCATGCGATTATACCAAGGTGCCCGGCGTAAAACTGTTTCTCGGATCATCAACCGGCAACATGCTTGTTGACCGTGAGGCAACCCTTGACCGCATATTCCGCGACGTTCCGGCCATAATAGCCGTACACTCCGAGGACGAAGCGACCATACGTGCCAACCGCGAGGCAATCGCCGCACGCTATGACGGACATCCTCCGGTGAGCGAACATCCGGCAATACGCAGCCGCGAGGCCTGCATCATATCGACAGCCCGCGCCATAGAGCGCGCCAACCGTTTTGACACCCGCTTGCACGTGCTGCATGTGTCGACGGCCGAGGAGGTCGATATGTTTTCGGCAATGCCTCTTGAGGAGAAGCGTGTCACAGCCGAGGTGTGCGTGCATCACCTCTGGTTCTGCGATGAAGACTACTCCACGCTCGGTACACGCATAAAGATGAACCCGGCGGTAAAGACCGCCGCTGACCGCGAGGCACTCCGCCAGGGGCTGCGCGACGGACATCTGGATGTCGTAGGCACCGACCATGCGCCTCATCTGCCCTCGGAGAAGGAAGGGGATGCCCTTACTGCCGCATCCGGCGCGCCGATGGTCCAGTTCTCGCTACCGGTGATGCTCGAAATGGCCGATCAAGGTATCTTCACGCATGAACTCGTGGTGGAAAAGATGTGCCACGCGCCGGCACGGTTGTTTCATGTCGACCAGCGCGGCTACATAGCTCCGGGCTTTTACGCTGACCTCACCGTAGTGACTCCCGGCACACCGTATACCGTCACCGACGACATGGTGCTCAGCCGCTGCGGCTGGACACCGCTTGCAGGCACCACGCTCCACAATCGCGTGATCGCCACTTATGTCAACGGACAGCTCGCCTATTCACATGGCGACGTAGACACGACAGTTCACGGGATGCCCCTGAGGTTCAACCCTTGAGAAAATACTCTATTAAACGAAATACTCTTAACCGCAATACAAATACCAATAACATCATGTTAGAAAAAGCTGACGTAAAGTGCTTAGACAAGGTTGTAATCCGCTTTTCCGGTGACTCGGGCGACGGAATGCAGCTTGCCGGTAACATTTTCACCAATGTATCGGCAGGAGTTGGCAATCAAGTGTCAACATTTCCCGACTATCCGGCTGAAATCCGTGCCCCGCAGGGCTCACTCAGCGGTGTATCGGGATTTCAGGTAAGCGTGGGTGTGGGTGTACATACCCCCGGCGACAAGGCCGATGTGCTTGTAGCCATGAACCCCGCCGCCCTCAAACAGAATGTGGCTCACCTCAAAGAAGGAGGAGTTGCTATCGTAGACATCGACTCATTTAAGGAGGCCGATCTCAAGAAAGCCCAGTTTGCCACCGACGAACCCTTCAAGGAGCTCGACATCAAGGCTCAGGTTGTGGAGGTTCCCGTAACTTCGCTGACCAAGGCTGCCCTGGCTGACTCAGGACTCGACAACAAGTCGGTAATGAAGTGCCGCAACATATTTGCCCTTGGCCTCGTATGCTGGCTGTTTGATCGCCCGCTTGAGAATGTGCTGCATCATCTTAAGAATAAATTTGCCCGCAAGCCGGCCATCTTCGAGGCCAACGCCAAGGTTCTCCAGGCCGGTTACGACTACGGTCACAATATACACGCCTCAGTGTCGACCTACCGCATCGAGAGCGAGGCCATCCGTCCGGGCGTATATACCGACATCAACGGTAACACCGCTACCGCATGGGGCTTCATCCTGGCATCAGAGAAGTCAGGTCGTCCTCTGTTCCTCGGCAGCTACCCCATCACTCCCGCCACCGACATTCTCCACGAGCTTGCCAAGCGCAAGGATCTCGGCG
>CAZIPQ010000049.1:0-16139 GCA_964541165.1 uncultured Muribaculum sp. | reverse complement strand
TTTAAGAGTCAGAATTTATGTCGGCACGGCCTATTGGTGGTTTTAGTTAAAAAAGATGGTGAAATTAAAATGATTTTACTAATTTTGTGGTATTATGGCTTGATTAAGCCCGTAATATACCTTAAACCCGCTTAACAACGACTGAATCAACCAATAGCCCAAGCATGAAGTACCTGAATTTAATACTCCTGATGACTCTACTTCCTGCAATCGCCCATGCTCAGTGGAACGATGCTGACTACCATCGGATTGAACAAGGTATAAGGCAACCGGTATTTGCCGAGCGCCAGTTTGATGTGACTGCCTACGGAGCTGCTCCGACAGCATCGGCAGCCGTCAACCAGAAAGCTATCAACAGCGCCGTAACGGCATGCAACAAGGCCGGAGGCGGAAAGGTAATCGTGCCGGCAGGAACATATCTTACCGGTCCTGTCACACTGTTGAGCGGCGTAAATCTTGTTGTTGAGAAGGATGCCACACTGCAGTTCGTATATGACTTTGACTTATATCCAATCGTGCCTACTCGCTGGGAAGGTGTCGACTGCCACAATCTTCAGCCGCTGATATATGCTTATAAGGCTACCGATGTGGCCCTGACCGGCGAAGGTACTATCGACGGAGGTGCGGGAAAAGAGAACTGGTGGTCATGGTTCCGCCATCCCTATTTCAATGACCCTGCCCGTGCGGAGATTCCTGCTCTCGGACGTGACTCTCTGTTTAAGATGAACAGTGACGGAGTAGACCGCGAATTGCGTCACTTCGGCCGAAATGACGGCATGCGTCCGCAGATGGTCAATTTCAACCAGTGTGACGGAGTGTTGATTGAAGGCATCACCCTTCTGCGTTCACCGTTCTGGGTATTGCATCCGCTGTTGTCAACCAATGTAACCGTACGCGGCGTGCATGTAAACAATGATGGCCCCAACGGTGACGGCTGCGACCCTGAGTCATGCAACGGAGTGCTTATTGAAAACTGCTATTTCAACACAGGCGATGACTGCATCGCCATCAAGAGCGGCCGCAACAATGACGGACGCCTGTGGGGACGCCCTACCGAAAACATAATAATACGTAACTGTGAGATGCGCAACGGTCACGGAGGCGTGGTGATAGGAAGTGAAATATCCGGAGGATGCCGCAATCTTTATGCAGAAAACTGCATCATGGACAGTCCGAGCCTTGACCGTGTGATACGTATCAAGACCAACTCCTGCCGCGGCGGAGTAATCGAGAATATCAATGTGCGAAACATAAAGGTAGGCCAGTGTGCCGAAGCTGTCCTGAAGATCAACCTTGATTATAGTCCTGACGAGGTATGCTGCCGTGGCTATCTCCCGGTAGTGCGCAATGTAAATCTTGAGGACGTGACCTGTGGCCGCAGCCGCTACGGCGTCATGATCATAGCCATTGACACATGTACCAATGTGAGCGATATCAATATCATCGACTGCAACTTCAACAAAGTGGCCGAGGGTAATTATATAAAAGGACGTACCGCCGACATAAATTTCAAGAACCTGACCATCAACGGTCAGGTATGTACCAAACCTGAATAATCCAACAACACAGTTTTAATATTTTATGAAGTACCTAAATCTATTGCTGCTTTTCGCTCTGCTGCCACTGGTAGCCCGCGCCGACTGGTCAGACTCGGACTACAAGCGCATCGAGCAAAGCATCCGGCATCCGAAATTTGCCGACAAAGAGTATTCCATTCTGAATTATGGCGCTGATGTAAAGGCTTCGGCCGCTGACAATCAGAAGGCCATCAACAGTGCCATCAAGGCTTGTAGCGAGGCCGGAGGCGGAAAGGTAATCGTACCTGCCGGAACCTACAATACCGGTGCCATCACCATGCTGAGCCATGTCAACCTCGTAGTTGAGAAGGGCGCCACGATACAGTTTGTATTCGAGCCCGAGCTTTATCCGGTAGTAGCCACCCGTTGGGAAGGTATCGATTGCTGGAACATCTCGCCGTGTGTATATGCATTCAAGGCTACTGACGTAGCTATCACAGGTGAGGGAGTCATCGACGGTGGCGGCACAAACGAAACCTGGTGGAAATGGTGCGGTGCTCCCCGTTACGGATGGAAAGAGGGCATCATCAGCCAGCGCACCAGCCGTCCGCGTCTGCTCAAGATGGCCGAGGATGGTGTCGACATGAATGACCGCCGCTTCGGTCCCACTGACGGTCTGCGTCCTCAGCTTATCAACTTCAATCAGTGCGACGGCATCCTGATCGAGAATGTCACCCTCCTGCGCTCTCCGTTCTGGGTAATCCATCCCCTTCTTTCAAAGAATGTGATCGTACGCGGTGTACACATCAACAATGACGGCCCCAACGGTGACGGCTGCGACCCCGAATCATGTGACGGTGTCATCATCGAAAACTGCTTCTTCAACACCGGCGACGACTGTATCGCAGTAAAGAGCGGACGTAACAATGACGGACGCCTGTGGGACACTCCGAGCCAGAATATCATCATCCGCAACTGCGAGATGCAGAACGGTCATGGCGGTGTCGTTATCGGCAGCGAGATTTCAGGCGGTTGCCGCAATCTGTTTGCTGAAAACTGCCAGATGGACAGCCCCAATCTTGACCGCGTGGTACGTATAAAGACCAACACCTGCCGTGGTGGTATCATCGAGAATATCAATGCCCGCAACATCACAGTAGGCCAGTGCGGAGAGTCAGTGCTGAAAATCAACCTTGACTACGAGCACAACGAAATATGCTGCCGCGGTTATCTCCCGATCGTACGCAACGTAAATCTTGACAACGTGACTTGCCAGAAGAGCAAATACGGCGTACAGATCATCGCTCTTGACACTTGCACCAATGTATATGACATCAACGTTGTCAACTGTCACTTCAACAACGTGGCTGAAGGCAACTTCATCAGCGGTCTTACACGCGACATCCGCTTCAAGGACTACTATGTCAACGGTGGTCTTTGCCTGACCGAGAAGCCCTACAAGCGTTACAGCCAGTGGATGACCGAGTCAGAAATGAAGCGTGTGCCCGAAAGCTATCTCCTCGACTTCAGCAACCGTCCGAAATGGAGCTACGTAATGGGTATCGAGCTTGAGGCAATGCTTGACACATATCTTAAATACGGCGGTGAACACATCAAGGATTACTGCCAGCTCTACACCGATACGATGATCAACAACAAGGGCGAGATCCGCGGTTATAACATCAAGGATTACAATCTCGACAACATCCGTACCGGTCACTTCGTAACCCGCATGTACAAGGAGTTCCCCGAGAAGAAAAATCTTGCTGCCATGAAGACTCTCATGAAGCAGATGGAGAATCAGCCCCGTACCAAGGAGGGTGTTTACTGGCACAAAGCCATCTACTCTTATCAGGTGTGGCTCGACGGTATCTTCATGGGTCTCCCCTACTCGGTGCTCACCGCTCCCATAGTATATGACAAGAAAAAGACCTACGCTGTATATGATGACGCGGTAGATCAGGTAAAAAAGACCTACGAGCGTACACTTGACCACAAGACCGGCCTCAACCGTCATGCATGGGACGAAAACCGCGATATGTTCTGGAGTAATGACACCACCGGTCTGTCACAGCACTGCTGGGGACGCGCTCAGGGTTGGTACACCATGGCTCTGATCGAACTGCTTGACGCGCTGCCTGAAGATTATCCCCGCCGTGGCGAGGTTATCGAGCTGCTCCGCAAGGATCTTGACTCGGTGATCAAGTGGCAGGACAAGAACACCGGCGTATGGTATCAGGTTATGGATAGCCCCGGCCGCGAAGGCAACTATCTGGAATCAACCGCCTCCTCAATGTTTGCCTACTCTCTGCTCAAGGCTTATCGCAAAGGCTATCTCGGCGAAAAGTACCGTGATGCTGGTATCAAGGCCTACAAGGGTATTCTTAACAATTTCATCAAGGTTAATCCTGACAGCACAATCTCACTGACCAACTGCTGTGCAGTTGCTGGCCTTGGCCCGGGTCTTAGTCCTTCAGTACTCAAGGCTGCCCCCAAGGTTAAAGAAAACAAGCGACGCGACGGTTCTTACGAGTATTACCTCAGCGAACCGATCCGCGACAACGATGCCAAGGGCGTAGGTCCCTTCATCTGGGCCTCACTCGAGATGGAAGACCTCGGGTATGACACCGACAATTCCACAGTGGCGATAGATCGACAAGCAGTAGTTAACCGTAACAATCCTATAGTAAGCGACGCCGACCCTTTGGCGTCGCTTACTGTTGGAAACGGTCACATCGCCGCCACAGTCGATGTGACAGGCCTGCAGAGCTATCCCGAATACTATATTGACGGTATACCCGTCAACACAATGAGTGACTGGGGATGGCACTCGTTTGCCAACACCAAAGGGCTTGTACCTGCCGACACCCAGCGCTCCTATAACTATCACAACCGTGAGAGCGCCTACGCCGTAGAGTACAAGACTCCCGGCCGCAATATGGACGCTACGGAATATTTCCGCGTCAACCCTCACCGCCTTAATCTCGGCACAATCGGTCTTGAGCTTCATGAAGCCGACGGTACCATAATCCCCATCGAAAAACTGACCGATATACGTCAGGAATTAAAACTTTGGGACGGTCTTATCGAATCGCGCTTCACTGCAGCCGGAGAGCCTGTAGAGGTAACGACAGGTATGATGGGCAATAAGGACTGCCTGTTCTCACGCATAGTCAGCCCCCTGCTTGCCACGAAAGGCGCTAATGTTTCGTTCAAGTTCTCTTATCCCACAGGTAAGCATGCCGACGATGCCAATGACTGGACCAAAGGCAATCTTCATTCGACCGAACTGATCGCTTCCGACAGTAATTCTGCGACATTCAAGCGCACAATCGACAATACAGTGTATTATGTGACTGTCAGCTGGGAGGGCGATGCCCGTCTTGACAAAGTAGCCGATCATTATTTCACCCTCTCTACCGATGACGGCATACTGTCATTCTGTGCCGAATACTCTCCCGAGCTCCCCGGTAAGCAGGAGACACGCTATTCCTATGACCAGGCCGTGAAAGCTGTGATGAAGCAGTGGGCCGGTTACTGGAAAAAAGGTGCCTTTGTTGACTTCGGAGCTTGCACTGATCCGCGCGCCAAGGAACTTGAGCGCCGTGTCATCCTCTCTCAGTATCTTACAGAGATCAACTGTAACAACACCACTCCTCCGCAGGAGACCGGTCTTACCTATAACTCATGGTTTGGCCGTCCTCACCTTGAGATGACATGGTGGCATGCCGTGGACTTCGCTCTCTGGAACCGCCCCGAGATGGTGGCCAATATGCTTGACTGGTACAATACCGTCGCACTCCCCATTTCACGTGACATTGCGAAGCGTCAGGGCTTCAAGGGAGCCCGATGGATGAAGATGACCGATCCCGAAGGCGGTGAGGCTCCTTCCAACACCGGTTCCTTCCTGACCTGGCAGCAGCCTCATTACATATACATGGCCGAGGAGATGTACCGTGCGAATCCTTCACAGGAAACGCTGAAGAAATATGCTGAAGGCGTTGACGCAACCGCTGAATTTATGGCTGACTTCGCCAAGGCATGCGCACCTGATAAGGGCGACATCAAGCTTTACGGCCAGACTGCCATGCAGGAGTCAATGTCCAAGGATTTCTCCTATCACCATCCGTTTGAGCAGGCCTACTGGTATTATGGCCTCAATACTGCCCAGAAGTGGCGTGAGCGTCTCGGCCAGCCCCGCAATGCCGAGTGGGACGAGATAATTGCCCGCATCGCTCCGCTTGCAGAAAAGGATGGCCGATATGTTGCCGGAGTGCCTGTAAATCCTTTTGACAACAATTCTTCGGCCAATGTATTTGATCCTTTCAAGACACCTGATCTCGTAGGTAAAAAGAGCATCAGCGAGGAAGAATTCGAACTGAAATCTCGCAGTGACCATCCCGCTGCCCTCGGCGCCTGCGGATTGCTTCCGGCAACTCCACTCTATTCAGCCGACACCATGGCAAATACCGTTGACTGGGTAATGGACAACTGGAACTGGGATACTACATGGGGATGGGACTACGGCATGATCGCCATGTGTGCCGCCCGCTCAGGCAAGCCTGAAACCGCGCTTGACGCCCTGCTCATCGACAAGGGTAAGAACACCTACCTTGTAAGCGGACATAATTTCCAGGAGCCAAAGCGTCTGCGCCTGTATATGCCCGGTAACGGCGCCCTTCTTGACGCGGTAGCCATGATGTGTGCCGGATGGGACGGCTGCAAGCAGGTTCTCAATCCCGGTTTCCCTGCCGACGGCAAGTGGAATGTACGCTGGGAAGGTCTGCGCCGCATGCAGTAATCCTGTACATTTAATAATACGTAAAAGCAAAAAGCTTGCATCTAAGGGCAGATGCAAGCTTTTTGCTTTTATTAACACTACTCGACAACACCTCTGAACTATTTTTGGTTGCGAATTGTTATAATTTCGTAACAAGCAAAGATATAAATTAAATACAACCTATTATGAAACGATTCACTAAATTTTTTGTTGTTGCATTAGTTGCCGGAGCTGCCGGTAGTTTCAGTGCCTCTGCACAGGTTCCTGTTATCAACTCCGGAGTAGGTCCTGTTGAAAGCATTAGTTATGATGTAAACAAGCTTCCTAAAAGCGCATTGAAGTTCCTTCGCGCCCATTACGGTGACTGCACTGTATTAAGCTGCGAGGATGATACCGAAGATGGTCGTTATGAAGTAGAACTCAGCAACGGCACAACCGTGGAATTTGACTACGATGGCCGTGTCATGGAGCTTGAATCAGAGACCGCCGCAATCCCTGATGACGCAATCAAGGGTCTGTTGCCTGATGATGCTTATAATAAGCTCAACGAGCTTGGACTCAGTGATAACGTCGATAAATATGGTCGTATGAAACGTGGTTATGAGATTGAGGTGACCGACGGTCAGCCGATGTCAGAGCTTTTCTTCAACCATGACGGCGAATTGATCGCACACAAATAAGCACAACATAAAAATACTTGAACAACACACACGATTTAACTGTCCGCTGACACTAATCACGTCAGCGGACAGATTTTTTTATGAATGTCGCTTTACGAGTTCGCGCTCGATATCACTGATGGTACACCCCATCTGTTCAAGCAGCACGAGAAAATGGAATATCAGATCGGACGCTTCGTAAATGAACCGGTCGCGGTTGCCGTCGACAGCCTCAACTGCAGTCTCAACAGCCTCCTCTCCAACCTTCTGCGATATTTTCTTGACTCCCTTTATAAAGAGACGTGTCGTGTAGGAATTTTCGGGCATCTGCGCATGGCGCCCGGCTACGAGTGCCGACAGATCGCGTATAAATCCTGTCTCACGCGGAGTGTCAAAACATGCAGTTGTTCCGCGATGACATGTCGGACCATGAGGCGTAGCCATGATAAGCAATGTATCGCCGTCACAATCGGCATACATGTCAACCACATCAAGATAGTGACCGCTCGTCTCGCCTTTGGTCCATAAAGAGTGCCGTGTACGGCTATAAAATGTCACCCTGCCCTCGCTGACAGTCTTTTCAAATGCCTCGCGGTTCATGTAACCGAGCATCAGCACTCTCAGCGTGACCGCATCCTGAATTATAACGGGCAGCAAGCCGTCAGCACATTTATCGAGATTAAATTCTTCAAACGTCATTGTTTTGGTTTTTGTTATTTTTCGCGTACATTGATACCGCGTTCCGCAAGCTGCCGCTTCAATTCCCTTACGGTAATGTCGCCATAGTGGAATATGCTGGCTGCAAGAGCAGCATCGGCATGACCGGAAGTCAACACCTCGGCGATATCACCGACTGAGCCCGCGCCACCCGATGCTATCACCGGAATCCTTAGTATTGAAGCCAATTGGCGGTATGTGTCACAAGGATAGCCGTTGCGCGTGCCGTCATGATTCATCGAGGTAAAAAGTATTTCTCCGGCGCCACGTGACTGTGCTTCCTGAGCCCATGTCATCAGCTCCCGGTCAGACATCCGTGATCCACCGTGAGTAGTCACACGCCATATCCCGTCATCACCACACCTGGCATCAATGGCAACCACTACAAACTGACTGCCGTATCGGGCGGCAATCTCGCTGATAAGCTCAGGATCGGCCACGGCCGCGCTGTTGATTGTTATTTTATCAGCACCTGCGTCAAGCAATCGTGACGCATCCTCAATCGACGCTATGCCGCCACCCACAGTAAAGGGTATATTTACCCTTTCGGCTATGCGCTCAACGAGGCGGGTAAAAGTCGTGCGCCCTTCACGCGAAGCGCTTATGTCGAGATATACCAGCTCATCAGCGCCTTCACGGGCATACCGGGCACCAAGTTCCACAGGATCGCCTACATCTGCAAGCCCCTCGAAATTGATACCTTTTACCGTGCGTCCGTCCTTGACATCAAGACACGGTATGATTCGTTTAGCCAACATACTCCTCAGTCGTTTTCATTCGTAATGAAATGCTCCAGCTCCCCGAGCGATATACGGCCTTCATAGATGGCTTTGCCGACTATGACACGTTCCAGTCCGAGCTCAGCCGCACGTTCTATATCATCCATCGAGGATATGCCGCCCGATACTGTGAATATTATATCTGGATAACGTTCCTGCAAACCGGTGTACAGCTCAAAATTCGGACCCTGCAGCATGCCGTCACGGCTTATATCGGTCACGATGCTCTGTGACAGTCCATCAGGAAGAAATCGCTCTAAAAGCTCGTCGATTCCGGTTTCGGAATCACTTGTCCATCCAGCCACAGCAACCTTTCCGTCACGCAGATCGGCACCAAGCACCATCGTGTCAGGGCCATATTCCATCAACCATCCGGCAAAACGTTCAGGCTCACGGACAGCCACACTTCCGATCACTATGTAGGCTGCTCCGGCATTGAAGGCACTGTACAGGTCGCCGTCTTTCTTAAGGCCTCCACCCCATTCTATCGAGGCTCCGTCGACCATCGCCATTTCTTCCAGGACGCGAAGGTTGACAGGACGCCCTGCCCGGGCTCCGTCAAGATCCACGGCATGAATACGCGTAAGACCGGCATCGACAAACCGCTTAACCATATCTGACGGCGATGCGTCATAACGGGTCACCTTTCCGTAATCACCTTGGGAAAGCCTCACACACTTGCCACCTATTATATCTACGGCGGGTATTATCTCTATCATAGCTCAAGAAAGTTTTTTAATATATGCTCTCCTACATCGCCGCTTTTTTCAGGATGAAACTGAGTGCCGTAAAAATTTTCATATTTCAGCGCAGCGCTGAACATCATTCCCTTGCTGCCAAAACGTGTCGTGGCGATAGTATCAGGACAAAGATGAGCATAATAGGAATGTACGAAATATACGTACGATCCCGACTCAATACCCTTGAATAGCTTTGACTCCATGTTGGCAAGTGAATTCCATCCGATATGCGGCACTTTATCTTCATCCGAGGCGACAAACCGGCGTACACGGGCATCAAATATTCCGAGTCCGTCAGCTTCACCCTCCTCGGTATGTCGGCACATGACCTGCATTCCTACGCAGATACCCAGCACCGGCCTGCGCAGATCACGGATCACACTGTCGAGCCCCGCTTTTCTCAGGTTTTCTATAGCTTCGCCGGCATGTCCCACTCCGGGTAAAAGCACCTTGTCAGCACGCCGTATAATATCCGGATCAGCAGTAAGCGTCCATTCAGCGCCGATACGCCCGAGAGCATTCTGCACCGAACGCAGGTTACCGGTCTTATAATCAATTATCGCAATCATAATACTCCTTTGCTTGACGGTAAATCATAACTGAACACATCACGGCGTATAGCCATGCGCAATGCACGGGCGAAAGCCTTGAACACACCCTCGATAAGATGATGGTTGTTATCACCGCGCGCACTTATATGAAGATTGGCACGCATGGCTACAGCAAGCGACTTGAAGAAATGACTGTACATCTCGGTCGGGGTATCTCCCACATATTCACGCGTAAACTCGACATCCCACTCAAAGTCGGCACGGCCACCGAAATCAAGAAGCACCATAGCCCGGCTTTCATCCATCGGCAGTACAAATCCATAGCGGTCAATACCGCGTTTGGATCCGAGCGCCTTATATATGGCTTCTCCGAGAGCGATAGCCACATCCTCCATCGTGTGATGTTCATCCACGCCAAGATCACCCTTACAATCAATATTGAGGGTCACGCCGCCGTGGTGGGGTATCTGGTCGAGCATGTGATCGAAAAACTTCAGTCCGGTATCTATTGATGATTTACCGTTGCCGTCCAGATCAAGATATACCTTTATCGCAGTTTCTCCGGTAATGCGCTCTACTGTCGCAGTCCTGTCAGATGCCAATACGTGAGCGGCGACCTTATGCCAGTCAGTGGTTGCAAGTACACATCCTTCAGGCAGCTGACCTTCACACTCACTTATCATTATACCTCGGGCTCCAAGATTGCAGGCAAGCTGCATGTCGGTAAGCCTGTCACCGATCACATAACTTGCGGCCAGATCATAGTCGCCTGTCATGTAGTGTCCCAGCATACCTGTGCCCGGCTTACGCGTTGGGGCGTTATCCTCCGGAAAGGTGCGGTCAATCAGCTGGTCATCGAAAACAACACCCTCTCCGGCAAGTGTGGCAAGCATCTTGTTATGAGCCGGCCAGAAGGTATCTTCAGGAAACGCCGGTGTACCGAGACCATCCTGATTGCTCACCATAACAAGTTCATATCCTTTTCCGACGAGTGACCGCAATGCGGATATTACCCCGGGAACAAACTCCAGTTTTTCCAGTGAGTCGATCTGCTGATCTTCGGGCTCACGTATTATTGTGCCGTCACGGTCAATGAAAAGAGCTTTCTTTTTAACAGCATCCATCGTTGTAATCCTTTAATGCATTCAACAGTTTCTCATTTTCAGAAGGTGTTCCTACGGTGATACGCAGCGTGCATTCACAACCCTTCACACGACTGCGGTTACGTACAATAATGCCGCGGCTGATCAGATAGTCATACAGGGAATCGGCATCAAGGACCTTAACCAGAATGAAGTTGGCATCAGAGGGATATACCTCAACCGTACATTTCAACTCCCTCACCCTCTCCATGAGCATATCGCGCTCCTTCAGTATCTCGCTGACCTGAGAAGCAATGTCACCAGAGAGGCGCTTTATGATTTCAAGCTGTGTAGGCCCGTTGACATTATACGGATATTTGACCATGCCGTAAATACGGGCGATATCAGGCGTGGCAAACGCCATTCCGACACGTAATGACGCCAATCCCCATGCTTTAGAAAATGTCTGCAGGACAATCAGGTTTGGATAACGTTCGATATAACCCGTCACAGAGCCTTTGGATGAAAAATCGACGTATGCCTCATCGACCACCACCATCCCGTCAAACTCTTCGGCGAGTCGTGCTATATCAGCAGGAGAAAAGGCATTACCGGTAGGATTATTCGGCGAACAGATCCATATCAGTTTTGTACGGTCATCGGCAGCCGCAAGCAGATCGTCAACCGGCAATGAATAGCCATCTCCGAGCATTACTTCACGCAGCTCCACGTCATTGATTGACGCGGCCACTTTATAGACTCCATAACTCGGAGCAATCGCTACGGCATTGTCAACACCGGGAGTACAGAATATACGGAACGTGAGATCTATCGCCTCATCACTTCCGGCACCGCCGACAAATATACAGTCGGCAGCAATACCCTTTTTAGCTGCGATATGGCGTTTTAATTCTTTCTGGTGAGGATCAGGATATCTGTTAAGTCCATCATTGTCATAGGGACTCTCATTAGCATCAAGCCACACAGATATATCTCCGCCCTTGAATTCATCACGTGCGGTAGAATAAGGTTGCAGGCCCCTGATGTTGGGCCGCACATACTTCAACGGATCTTTCATAAGCCTGAGGTTTTATCTGCCGGTTCTTACTTTGACAGCGGCCGCATGAGCATCGAGTCCTTCCGCCGCAGCCATTGAAATTATAGTCGGAGCAAGTGACTCAAGTCCTTCGGGAGTCAGCTGCTGATAAGTTATCTTACGCATGAAGCTGTCGATATTGACACCGCTGAACGATCGGGCCCATCCACCTGTCGGCAAGGTGTGATTGGTGCCTGAAGCATAGTCACCGGCACTTTCCGGAGAATAATTACCGATAAACACACTTCCTGCGGCATATATACGGTCAGCAACCTCCCACGGATCATGAATCGATACTATCAGGTGTTCCGATGCATATTCATTGGCAAAATCAATCATCGAGTCACGTCCGGGCAATACTATGGCACGGCTATGGGCAAGTGACTTGCTGATTGAAGAGGTTCTGTTCAGTGATTTCATCTGCCGGTCGATGGCATCCTTAACCATAATGGCAAACTTCTCACTGTCGCATACAAGCATGGCCTGACTGTCAGGGCCGTGTTCAGCCTGCGACAGCATGTCAGCGGCCACATATTCGCAGTCGGCGGAATCATCAGCCAAAACCATAACCTCACTCGGCCCTGCCGGCATATCTATGGCCGTTACTGTCGACACCAGCTGTTTGGCCTTGGTGACATAGCGGTTGCCCGGGCCAAAAATCTTGTCAACTCTCGGTATCGTTTCAGTACCGTAGGCCATGGCAGCTATAGCCTGCGCTCCTCCCACCTGATATACATGATCGATGCCGCATACTTTTGCAGCATAAAGGATCTCACGGGCCACAGGCGACGAGCCTGATGCGGGCGTACACAGGATTACCTCGCTGCATCCGGCTATTCGGGCCGGTATGCCGAGCATAAGCACGGTGGAGAACAACGGAGCCCGGCCACCGGGAATATATAATCCGGCACGGCGCAGCGGTACGGCACGCTGCACGCATCTTACTCCTGGAGCGGTCATCACCTCGACTTCAGCCGGAAGCTGCGCCTTATGGAAGCTGGCTATGTTCTCGGCAGCATGATCAATGGCCTTCCGAACATCAGGAGCCACACTATCGACAGCCGCGGCTATTTCAGCGGGATCAATTTCTATACAGGTAAGCTCAGCGCCGTCAAAACGCGCAGCATAATCAATCAGCGCCTTGTCGCCGTCGCGGGCTACTGTTGCCACAATCTCCTCGACAGCGCGGGTGACCTGCGGATCATCGGCAGGTATATTACGTTCGGTCAGACGGTTCCACTCGTCACGACCGGGATTAATGATTATCTCCATTACGGTATGACATTTTCAAGAGCAAGAACAAGAATATCCTCGGCTCCCAGATTCTTCAATTGCTCAATCTTATCCCACAGGTCCTCCTGACGTATCACTACATGAAGCGAGTACCATCCCTTGGCGGCAAGCGGCAGCAATGTCGGGCTTTTCATCCCCGGCAGTATCGCCACCGCATCATCTATACGGTTTTCAGGGATATTCATCAGCACATACTTCATGCCGCGGCTATCAAGTATGGAGCGGAAACGGAATTTCAGTTTTTCAATCTCCTCCACCTTCTCGGCCGGCAGGCCGGGAGTCGCTATAAGGACCGCTTCCGAGAAAAATACCTTCTCGACCTCTACAAGGCCGTTCTGGACCAAGGTACCGCCCGATGATACTATATCAAATATTGCATCGGCCATACCTACAGCCGGAGCAACTTCAACCGATCCGGCGATCTCATGTATTTCAGCCGAGATACCGTTTTCAGTGATATATTTTTCCAGAATATGAGGATATGATGTGGCGATACGCTTTCTATTGAACCATTCGGGTCCATGATAAGGCACATCACGACCCACTGCAAGTGAAATACGGCATGCACCAAATCCGAGCGGCATGTCAACCACTACTTTTTCACCTTTCTCCTCAACCTCGTTAAGACCGACTATACCGATGTCGGCTACGCCCATTGCGACAGCCTGCGGGATGTCATCATCGCGCAGATACAATACATCCATAGGGAATCCTTTGGCATGTGCCATAAGTTTTCGACTGCTTCCCGATATAGATATTCCAGCATCAGACAGAAGCTCAAGACTGTCCTCATTGAGGCGGCCCTTGGCCTGAATTGCAATTCTCAACATACGTAATACTTTTCAATAATGTTGCAAAGTTATCCAAAAATTCAATATTTCCTATATTTTCAAAAAATTATCATATAAAATAATTCACTTTGAATGTACTTACATATTACTTGACATGCTGAAAATACAATTTTGGCAATTACCTGCAGCACATTAAGAAAAAGTAGTAACTTTGCACAGTAACACTCCTGGATATATGAAAATACTCGTTACCGGCGCTGCCGGCTTCATAGGCCATCACGTGGTGAACCGCCTTTTACAGCGTGACGATAACATCGTGGTCGGTCTCGATAACATCAATGACTACTATGATGTGGAACTCAAATATGGCCGCCTTGCCGAAGATGGCATAGATAGGGATGATGCGCAGCGATGGTACAAATTTTCCGCTTCATCGCTCTGGGGCGACCGGTATCGGTTTATCCGCATGAATCTTGAGGATACCAACGTGATGAAGATGCTCATGGCTAATGAGAATTTCGATACAGTCATCAATCTTGGGGCCCAGGCAGGAGTACGGTATTCCATCACCAATCCTCACGCATATATCGAGAGCAATATCGACGGCTTCATAAATGTGCTTGAAGGATGCCGCGACAATAAGGTGAAACATCTTGTCTATGCATCGTCATCAAGCGTATATGGTCTTAACGGAAAAGTCCCTTTCTCAGAGCATGACATGACCGCACATCCGGTAAGTCTCTATGCCGCCACAAAGAAAAGCAATGAGCTGATGGCCCATGCCTATTCACAGCTATACGGCATACCCACTACCGGCCTGCGTTTTTTCACCGTCTACGGGCCGTGGGGACGACCGGATATGTCGCCGTTTCTGTTTATGGACGCCATACTGCATGACCGCCCCATAAAGGTCTTCAACAACGGTGACATGCTGCGTGACTTCACTTACATAGACGATATTGTTGAAGGCATAGTGCGTATCGCCGATATTATTCCTGAAGGCAATCCGGAATGGGATTCAACGAATCCCGATCCCGCCATGTCAACGGCGCCCTACCGCATCTACAACATCGGTAATTCACAGCCGGTAAACCTTATGGATTACATCAACTGCATCGAGCAGGCTACGGGCCGGAATGCTCGTAAGGAAATGCTGCCTATGCAGCCGGGCGATGTGTACCAGACCTATGCCGACTCTTCGGCTCTTGCCGAAGCCACCGGTTTCAAGCCCTCCACTCCCCTTCAGGAGGGCATTGACCGTACGGTAAAATGGTTCCGTAACTTTTATAACATCATCTAACCTAACAATACACCACTTTTATGAATATAGCTGTTGTCGGTACAGGATATGTAGGACTTGTCAGTGGCACTTGTTTTGCCGAAATGGGAGTCAACGTGACATGCGTCGATGTTGATAGCGAAAAGATTGATAATCTGATCAAAGGCATCATTCCGATCTATGAGCCGGGCCTTGAAGCTATGGTAAAGCATAATATAGAGGCAGGACGACTGCATTTCACAACCGATCTTGCGTCAGTGCTTGATGATGTCGAGGTCGTGTTTTCAGCTGTAGGCACGCCGCCTGATGAGGATGGCTCGGCTGATCTCAAATATGTACTTGAAGTGGCCCGCACTTTTGGCCGCCACATAAACAAATACACTATTCTCGTCACAAAATCGACAGTTCCGGTAGGTACCGCCCGCAAGGTCAAGGAGGTGGTTCAGGAAGAGCTTGACAAACGTGGAGTCAAAATCGATTTCGACATAGCCTCCAATCCTGAATTTCTGAAGGAAGGTGCAGCGATAAAGGACTTCATGTCGCCCGACCGCGTCATCGTAGGCGTTGAGTCAGAGCGGGCCCGCAAAGTGATGTCGAGGCTTTACAAGCCGTTTCTGCTTGTGAACGACCGCATGATTTTTACCGACGTACCATCGGCTGAGATGATCAAATATGCGGCTAACTCCATGCTCGCCACGCGTATCTCATTCATGAATGACATCGCCAATCTGTGTGAGCTTGTAGGAGCCGATGTAAATATGGTGCGTAAAGGCATAGGCGCCGACACCCGTATAGGGCGTAAATTTCTGTATCCCGGATGCGGTTACGGAGGCTCTTGCTTCCCTAAAGATGTGA
>CAZIPQ010000048.1:0-16205 GCA_964541165.1 uncultured Muribaculum sp. | reverse complement strand
AGCCGAGGTGCCGGGTGGTATGTACTCCAACATGGTCGCTCAGCTCAAAGCGCTTAATGCCTCCGAGCTCCTTGATGATGCCATGCGCCTGATCCCCAAAGTGCGTCGTGATGCCGGTCTTGTGCCGCTGGTTACTCCGACCAGCCAGATTGTGGGTGCACAGGCAGTGAATCTCGCAATTGACCGTAAGAAAGGTAATCCTGATTACAGTAATGCCTCCAACCAGTTCATATCGCTTGTAAAGGGTGAATATGGTATTACACCGGCTCCTGTAGATCCGGAATTCCGCGCGCGTATCACAGGTAGTCCTGAAGAAAAGCCTTATGACGTGAATTCATATAAGCGTCCTGAGAATCCTGTTGTCGCCGAATTCGGCAATGTTCCCCTTGCTGCCAACAGGGAGGAGGAGCTGCTGCTTGAGCTGCTGCCCAATGTAGCAAATGGCTTCCTGCGCCGTCGCCGTCAGGAAGAATTCGAGGCCAGCAATGCCGCGCAGCCCGCAGCTGAAGCCGTGGTAGAGGAGACTGCTGAAGTTGAACCTATCACCGGTCGCACGCAGAATGCAATGATGGGTGGCCGCATCGTGAGCGTGAACGTAAAGCCCGGCGATAAGGTAAAGCCCGGTGATCTGTTGCTCGTTTATGAGGCTATGAAGATGGAAAATGATGTCGAGTCGACTGAAAGCGGAATCGTAAAACGAGTTCTTGTCGCACCGGATGATGTGGTGTCTACTGACCAGCCGCTGATTGAATTCGAGTAATACGCACTGCATATACATAAAAAATCGAAGCGGTTCCTTTTGAGGGACCGCTTCGATAGTTTTATAGGTTAGAGTTATTTATTCAAATATGTGGCGTAAGCGACTGAAGATACGTTTCTTTACCGACTCTGTCGGCTGAATGTTGGCCGAACCTTTGAGTGATTCGATTGCCTCTTTCTCCTTGTCGTTGAGGTTTTCAGGAATGTAAACCATGATGTTGACAAGTTCGTCGCCGGTACCGTAGCCTTCGGTCGAGGGGAGTCCCTTGCCGCGGAGACGCAATACCTTGCCAGGCTGGGTTCCTGCAGGAATCTTCACTCGTGCACGACCGGTCACAGTCGGTATCTCTACCGAGCCGCCGAGGGCCGCTGTCGGGATGTCAAGCATCAGGTTGTATATAAGATCGTTTCCATCACGGATTAATTCGGGATCCGGAATCTCCTCCACGACAACAAGCAGGTCGCCATTGACGCCTCCATGTCGTGCGGCATTACCCTTGCCTTTGAGTGACAGTGTCATGCCGTCGGCTACACCGGCAGGAATTGTGAATTCAACGACCTCTTCCTGCTTGACGATGCCTTCGCCGTTACAGTAGCTACATTTCTGGGTTATGGTCTTACCCTCGCCGTTACAGTCAGGACAGGTGGCGGTAGATGACATCGGGCCGAGGAACGTGTTTTGGACCTGTTCGATCACGCCTGTACCATGACAGCGGGCACATGTCTGGAATGCCGTGCCGTCCTTGGCGCCTGTACCGTTACAGTGGCTACACTGTACGTAACGGGGTATCTTGAGCTTTTTGGTGACGCCCTCCGCGATCTCCTTCAATGTCAGCTTGACCTTGATACGCAGGTCGCTGCCTTTCGGCTGACGGCGTCGACGGGTGCTGCTTCCGGCGCTTCCATATTGACGGAAACCGCCGAAACTGCCGCCACCGAAGATATCTCCAAACTGGCTGAAAATATCCTCCATAGACATGCCTGAAGCATGGAAGCCACCGCCTCCACCGGCACCACCGCCGAATCCTGTCGGACCCATATTGTGACCCCACTGGTCATATTTGGCTCGTTTGTCAGGATCGTTAAGCACATCATAGGCCTCAGCGGCCTCCTTGAATTTTTCCTCGGCAGCCTTATCGCCAGGGTTTTTATCGGGATGGTATTTCAGGGCCAGTTTTCGATAGGCTTTTTTAAGCTCTTCGGGTGTGGCTGTTTTCGAAACACCAAGCACTTCGTAATAATCACGTTTGTTATCCATCGTAACAATAATTTTTTAAGTCGTACATTATTGGCCTACCACCACTTTTGCGTGGCGCATCACTTTGTCATGAAGTGTGTAGCCCTTTTGCACGGTATCGATTACCTTGCCTTTCTGTGACTCATCCTGAGCCGGGAAGGTAGTGATGGCATCGTGAAGTTCTGTGTCAAAATCAGTGCCGGGAGCCGATTCAATAGGCTTGACTCCGTTCTGCTCAAGATATTTGACAAATTTGTTATAGATCAGCTCCACGCCCTCTTTTACGGCTTCGACATCGGTTGCCTCGTTGATAGCCTGAAGAGAACGCTCGAAGTCATCGATAACAGGGAGCAGACCCTTCAATGCATTCTCGCCACCGTTCTTGATTATCTCGCTCTTTTCCTTAAGAGTGCGTTTGCGGAAATTATCGAAGTCGGCCATGAGGAACATGTATTCCTTCTTTTCCTTCTCAAGCTGCTGCTGAGTGTCGGCCAGCTGCTGTTTCAGATCATCAATCTGGTTCAATTCTTCATTAGCCAGATCTTTCATTGACTCTACGTCCGCGTTTTCGATATCGGCCACGTCGCCTATTCCTACTTCGTTGTCGAGTTCGGCTTCCGGTTCGTCAACCTGCGGTTTGTTATGCTTGTCGCTCATATCGGTATATTTTTATTGATTTCATTATTTACTTTTAGTTCACAGCAAAAATGCTGCCAAAATCATGCTTGTAAGCAAGCTATTTCAATAATGATAACAACTTAGCGGCTATATCGTTCATTTTGGAAGATTAATGTAAAAGGTTGCCGACATACGTGTCACACCCTTCAAATTCTGAGGCTACCGTCTGTGACAGATTGTCAGCGCTTCCCGAAGGGAATAATCCATATACGGCTGCTCCTGATCCACTCATTGACGCGTAGAGGGCACCCATGTCATACAGCCGTTGCTTTATGTCGCCGATCACGGGATGTGCGGGAATTACCGAGCGCTCGAAATCGTTGACGACACGGTCACGCCAGGTAGTCACATCTTCGAGTAGCACCGGGGCCAGATCCCATTCAGGCGATGCCGGGACTACTCCGCGATATGCTTCGGCTGTCGATACGCTTTCCGCAGGCTTGATTATTGCGATAGTCATACCTTTGAGTGACAGGCTGTGAGGTGAGAAACAGTCGCCGATACCGGTAGCCATGACCGGCTTGTTGTAAATGAAAAACGGACAGTCAGCTCCAAGCCGGCCGGCAATTTCGGCCAATGTCTCATCGGATAATTCCAATCCGAACATACGGTTAAGGGCAATGAGGGTGAATGCGGCATCGCTGCTGCCGCCGCCAAGTCCCGCACCGTCAGGAATTATCTTGTGAAGATATATGTCGACTTCAGGCAGGGGAACAACCTCGTTCAGACTACGGTAAGCCTTCACCACCAGATTTTTCTCCGGTGGGCAGTCTACCGTGCGGCCGGTCACCGTAAGCGTGGTGCGGGTGCCCTTTGCCGGGACTATTTCAAGAATATCATGCCAGCCGACAGGATAAAAGAGGGTCACGAGATCATGATAACCGTCGGGTCGTTTTGCCGTTACGTTAAGGCCAATGTTGATTTTAGCGTTAGGAAACAGTATCATACGGCTTAAGTCAATGGTTCAAAGGTATTTCAGGTGCATCATACACAACCGGGCAGTCGGGCAGTCCCTCGCGGATCAAGCGGTTGATGGCCGCCGTGTCGGATTGAGCGGTGCTCAGGGTCATCGGAAGCCTGACGATGCGGGTTATCCTGGCGCCCGGAATGATTGCGGATTTAAGGGCATCGATTGCCGGAGCTTCCGAAAGAGAGGCATACTCCGGATAAGTATAGGTTGTAAAGACCGAATTCGGTGAGATACCCCTGCGGTCGAGCAGATAACCGTCGGCAAGGGGCAGGGGAGTCGCTGACCTTAGATCGCTCGGGGCAGGGAATGAGACGATCCTGTTGCCATCCATCGTGATAGGGACGTTTTGATCATAATCGCCGTTGGTGCGGTATATTATTGCTCTCGGAACCGGCGAAGCTGCCGGCTTCATGCTTACTTCGGATGTTCCCACTGTTGCAGGTATCGGTTTTGTGGATCGACAGGCCACGGTGCACAATGCTGTGGCTATGGCGATAAGTATTAATTTCTTCATTTGATTGCTATTTTCTTTACAATGGTGCCGTCAGCAGTTACTGCGCGTACAACATATATTCCTTGGCTGAGGGTGAATTCTACGACAGATGCCGATGACGGATAGGAAGCTAAATGTCGACCTCCGATAGAGAAGAGATCTACACGGCTTATGTTGCTGTCGGCTGTTACAGTGACTATATTGCCCGATACCGATATGCCTGAGGGTTCGGAGATTATTTCCGAAATACCGGATGTGCCGGAGAATTTGACCGGTATCTGCGGACCGCCTGAAGTGAACTTGTTATTGATATTCAGGCAGGCATAATATGTTTTGCCGGGTTGAGCCTCGGGGAATGATCCCGACACTGTCATGGTAGTGCTTTCACCCTCGGATAGGGTGATGAAAGGCGTGGCAAAACCGATGACTGTCGAAAGCATGTTATTATCAGTCGGTTCCATCAGATATAGGATTCCGTTTCCTGCAAAATAGCCTGACGCGCAGTTGACGGTAGCCTTGATGCTGAAACCTTCTGATGAAACAGTGACCGGCTGACCGGCACCGGCAGATGTGGCGTTCTCGAACTCCAGGGCAGTACTGCGTACAAGGGTAATTGCCGGAAGTTTTATAGGCGTAACGCTGATAGGCTCACTGATGCGGTTGCCCGACTGATCAATAAGGCAAAGGTCATAGGTCTTTTGTGCGGTTCCGCTTGTGAATGTATCGATGATGGTAACTTCCTGCGATTGTCCCGGGAGAATATCAACCATGGTCTTGCCTAACGCCGAGGCCAATCGTTTGGATGTTCCCGGTTCGAACAATGCAAGCTGTATCGGGCCGTAATATTCAGCATCGGCGGTGCTGAGGGTGGCGGTAACCTTAATTTTGGCATTCAGGTAAAACTTCGTGTCGAGAGTGAAGTTTTTGACAGTCAGTCTGGGGGTTATGGCCGCTATCGGTGTGAATTTTACCGATGACGGGGTGCATGTCATTGTCATCGAGCTTACCCGGTTTTCAGGAATATGGATATTCTTCCAGTTGCCATCGCCGATCACGTAATATATGGGGGTGATGGTATAAGTGCCTGACGAGGGTAGGGCACTGCATTTAACCGGAAAACTGCGTAAATAAGAGCCGGACATCTTTAATTGAATTTTGCTCATCTCCTCGTCAGTGTAAGCACACTTTACATAAGTGGTGTTACCATGCTGATCAACAAGTTTAAGTCCGAAATTCACCTCTGCCGGGATGAAACTCATATTGGAGAAGTTGTTTCCGAAATAGGCGGTTCCGCTTTTGCTGAGGTCAGTCTTGTCGACGGTAAACTCTCCTGTCGTAACCTGATGGTTCTCATTCGGCTGATCAGCGGTCACCATGAATGGTGTCGTCTTGGAGCCGTTCACCGGTTTGCGGATGCCGATGGTCATATCCTGATTATACTGATATCCGGAGGTGGATCCTCCCACACCCTGGAGTGTAGGATTGAGTAGGGTAATGAGGAAATATCCGTTGCTCATGCCTCCCCAGCCCCAGTTGATGTGATAATATCCGTCGCGGTAGCCGTCGCACACAAAGCAGTGGCCGCCTGAATCGGAATCACCGCCATAGATCACCGGACGTGAGGCGCTAAGCTCGTTATACAGTATCTCCTCCCACTCCTGTCCCGAGTAGTAATTGCGCTCGATGTAGGTGACGCCTTTATCATATCCGAAATAATTGATCAATGCTTCCTGCAGGCGTGGAGTAAGAGCGCCGCTTGCATCGGCTCCGTAATTCATCTGTACACCGTATCCGCAGGCCTTCATGAGTATTGACACCGCGGCGATCTGTGCGGAAGTACTGTTGCCGGAATAGGTCGGAGCCATGTTTGCCCAGTCAAATGCTGTCGATGCGAAATCCATCGACAGCGATGTGTTATTCCACTGATATGTGATGCTTCCTGTGCCTTTTTCCGGCCATTTGTGATAGTTCATGACCTGAGCCAGGGCCGAGGCCACACATCCTGTGGGAGTCTTGATAGAGCCAACCAATGGACAAAGGTTATTATACGGAGATGTCTGGTTCCAGTAGGTGGTGACAAGCGGAGCTATTGCCTTGCGGCTTTCAGCACGTGACTGCGGCTGGTCGAGGCCGTTGGTGATTGCATATCTGATCTGGTCAGCGTAACTGTCAATCCAATAGCGCATATTGTCGGGCATGTTTTCGCTATCGAATGTGTCTGTATCTGAATAGCCTATAAGGGGCGGCATGCAATCATCGGCCGACAGTATCGAGAAGCCTCCTTCCGGAGTGCTGAACACGTATAGCAGATTATAAGAGTCATCACTTGCAGTGAAAGAAAGCTGATAATTGGCGGTGGCTCGGGAAAGAGACGGTGAGATTCTGGCAAGTGCCTGATCCGGAGTGAGCTGGCGGGCGTAAGTCCCGATCGTCATCAACCCGATGACAAGTAGTGAGATAAACCTGGGCATGTATAAGATATTTAACTGCAAAATAAATCAAATTTTTTGAATGTTGAAAACCGCTATGTGAATTACTGGGACTGTCACCGGATGATTGAGGCCAAAAATGACTGTCGCGTGATAAAATTTTAAGTTTCAGTTGCATTTATTGTGTAATTAAGTTAACTTTGTGTTTCAACCTGAAATGGATTAATTTGCAATGAAGCAGTTTATCACTTATACACTTGCCACATTAGCCGGTATCTGGATCACGATTATGATAGCTGGCATTGGTGTGTTTTTGATGACTATAGCCATACTTTCAGTCGGGATGAGGCAGCCTGAGATCAAGGTGGACCCTCATTCGGTGCTACATCTCAATCTGACCGGCGAGATTATCGAACGTAGTGAAAATCAGTCGTTGATGAGCCAGATATATGGCTTTCATGAGGACAAACATTCCTTGAAAGATATGATCGCCGCATTGCGCCATGCAGCCGGCGACAACAATATTGACGGAGTATTCATCGACTGTAAAGGCGCTTCTGCCGGAACAGCATCTCTTTCCTATCTGCGAGACGAGCTTGCACGCTTCAAGAAATCAGGCAAGTGGGTAGTCGCTTACGGTGACGCATATACGCAGGCTAATTATTATCTGGCTTCGGTTGCCGACAGCCTCTGGGTAAACCCTGTCGGGGCAGTGGATATACATGGTCTCGGCGGACGTCTTATTTTTTACAAGGGACTGCTCGACAAGATCGGAGTCGATGTTCAGGTTATCAAGGTCGGAACGTATAAAAGCGCGGTTGAGCCATATATACTCACCGAACCCAGCGAGGCCAACCGACTGCAGATTAAAAGCTATCTGGATCCTATATGGGGATATCTCACCGAACGTATTGCAGAAAGCCGTGGCGTTGAGCCGCAGGCCGTCAATGGCTGGGCTGATTCGATTATAGTGACCGCTGATCCTTTGACCCTCCCCGCAGCCGGCGTCGTGACCGGAACATGTTACCGTCATGAGGCAATTGACTGGATGAAGGCCCGGACTCACCGCGAAAAAAAGTCATTGCGCCTTGTATCGCCCGATAACTATGTAAGCACGATTAAACGTCGCACGTCATCAACTAAAATAGCGGTACTCTATGCGGTAGGTGATATTGTCGATATTGGCGACGAAGGTATAGTGGGCAGTAAAATGGCTCCGCTGATTCTTAACCTTGCCGAGGATGATGATATTGATGCGCTTGTATTGCGTGTCAATTCAGGAGGCGGCAGCGCGTTTGCTTCCGAGCAGATATGGGAGGCTCTGGAACAATTCAAGGCAACCGGCAAGCCTTTCTATGTATCGATGGGCGATGTGGCTGCATCAGGAGGCTATTATATCTCATGCGGTGCCGACAAGATATACTGTCAGCCCGTGACTATTACCGGCTCAATAGGTATTTTCGGACTTATTCCTTCTGTAAAAGGGCTCCTGAATGACCACCTTGGAGTGACAACATCGCTCATTGCCACAAATCCGGCGGCCGACATGGGTATCGTAGACCCGCTGACAGTGGCTCAGCGTGCAGCCATGCAGCGCATGATCGATCGCGGATATGCCACTTTCACCTCACGTTGTGCCGAGGGACGCCACATGCCGGTTGATTCGATACTGGCTATTGCCGAAGGACGTGTATGGGATGGCGCTACGGCAAAAAAGCTCGGACTTGTCGACGAACTCGGTACGCTTGACGATTGTATTCAGGATCTTGTGAAGGCCAACGGATATGCAAAATATGAACTTGTGGCTTATCCCAAGCAGTCTACTGAATGGTGGAGTGAAATTATCGCTGAGGCCAAGCGCATGAAGGCCCGGATGGTGAGCGATGAGCTCGGTGAGGCTTCACGTTATTATGAGGCATTGAAAAGCATCAGCGACATGGAGCATGTGCAGTGTCGGATGCCTAATGTGGAAGTAGTCAACTAAAAAATCATTTCAGGATGGCCGGGTTACGTCAGAACAAAATATTTTCAGGACTGGTGCTTAAACCGTTGTCGTGGATTTACGGCACGGTAGTGTATGTCCGCAACAAATTGTTTGACTGGGGCTGGCTGAAAGGACATCAATTCAAGGTGCCGGTTATAGTGGTCGGTAACCTTGCAGTGGGTGGTACCGGGAAAACACCGCATACTGAGTATATTGTCGAAGCACTGCGGGATGAGTATCATATCGGGGTGCTGAGCCGTGGTTACCGCCGTAAGACAAAGGGCTTTGTGACCGCCTCCAAGCTGTCGACCCCCCGCGACATCGGTGACGAGCCATATCAGATCTATCATAAATTTGGCGGCAAGGTGCGCGTCGCCGTGTGTGAGTCACGAGTGAAGGGTATCAAGGAAATGTTGCGTATCGATCCTACGATCAATATGATCGTGCTTGATGACGCATTCCAGCACCGTTATGTCACTCCGCTCGTGTCGGTGGTGCTGATGGAGTGGACGCGCCCGGTATATAATGACGACCTGCTGCCGCTTGGCAATCTTCGTGAGCAGCCGCGCGGACTAATGCGTGCCGATATGATAGTTGTCACAAAGTGTCCCAGTGAGATCCGTCCGGTGGATGTGCGCCTCATCTACGACCATCTTGAATTATTCCCGTATCAGACTCTTTACTTCTCGCATTACCTCTATGGCAATCTGGTGAGCGTATTTCCTGATGACGTACGATATATGCCGAGCCTTTCATGGATGGGGTCCGATACATCGGTGCTTGTTCTTACCGGTATTGCGCATCCTCGTCCTCTTGTGCGCTATATCAAGAACAGCGGGGTAAACGTCGTAGAGATGCGTTTCCCCGACCATCATCAGTTCAACCGTCATGATTTTGATGATGTGCTCAAGCGTTTCAACGCAATGCCCGGAACGAATAAATACATAATCACGACTGAGAAGGATGCTGTGCGTATCGCCGCCAATCCGTATTATCCTCATGATCTCAGGAGCGTGACCTTCTACCTGCCCATTAAGGTAGACTTCCTGCCTCATCGGCTCCCTGCCGGCTCCGATACATTCGCACAGGAGCTCAAGCAGCTCATACGACGTAAGAACTCGGTACAATAACGACAACTTTTGTCGGGTGCCGGTGTTAATACAATAGCAATATTAACCAAAATTCCCACTTTGACATGTTAGATAAGATTAATCAGACTGCTGACTATATCCGCTCAAAGGTGAGCGATATGCCCAAAACCGCGATTATCCTCGGTACCGGACTCGGTGCCCTCGTGGATCACATTACTGACAAGCAGTATATTCCTTATTCTGAAATACCCAATTTCCCTGTGTCGACTGTCGAAGGTCACTCCGGCAACCTGATTTTCGGCCGTCTCGGTGACAAGCGTGTCATGGCCATGCAGGGTCGTTTCCATTTCTATGAGGGATATGATATGCGCACTGTCACTTTCCCGATCCGTGTTATGAAAGCGCTCGGCATAAAGACTCTTTTCGTAAGCAATGCTGCCGGCGGCATGAATCCTGAGTTTATCATCGGTGATATCATGATCATTACCGACCATATCAATCTGTTTCCCGAACATCCGTTGCGCGGACGTAATTACGAGGAGCTCGGCCCGCGTTTCCCCGATATGAGCGAGGCTTATTCACGCCGCCTTATCAAGCAGGCTACTGAAATTGCCGAAGAAAAGGGTATACGTGTGATGCACGGCGTTTATGTAGGTACTCAAGGCCCGACATTCGAGACCCCTGCCGAATACAGATATTTCCATATCATCGGTGGTGATGCAGTAGGCATGTCAACAGTTCCTGAGGTTATCGTTGCCCGTCATTCAGGTATGGAAGTCTTCGGAGTATCGGTGATTACCGACCTTGGTGTGGAAGGAATTGTTGAGGAAGTATCGCACGAAGAGGTTCAGAAAGCTGCCCAGAAGGCTCAGCCCAAGATGATGGAGATCATGACTGAACTCGTAAACCGTTTCGAAGAATAATTACTATGAGCGAAGAAAAACAGACAGAGATATCGGAATTAGGCGAATTTGGCCTGATTGACCGCCTGACAGAGGGTATCACCCCTGTCAATGAATCGACTAAAAAAGGGGTGGGTGATGATGCTGCCGTCATGGATTTCGGTGATGAGGAGGTGCTGGTGACTACCGACCTCCTGCTTGAAGGAATTCATTTCGACCTGACCTATGTGCCGCTGACCCACCTTGGATATAAAGCCGCTGTTGTCAATTTCAGCGATGTGTATGCGATGAATGGAACGCCGCGGCAGATTACCGTATCGCTCGGTATATCTACCCGCTTTACAGTCGAGCACATGGAGGCGCTTTATGCCGGTATACGCCATGCGTGTGATATCTATGGTGTGGATCTTGTAGGAGGCGACACCTCGGCGTCACGTCAGGGGCTTGTGATCTCTATTACATGTATCGGATCGGCTCCCAAAGATAAAATTGTTTACCGTGACGGTGCCAAAGATACCGATCTGATCTGTGTCAGCGGCGATCTCGGTGCCGCATACATGGGCCTGCAGCTGCTTGAACGTGAAAAGGCTGCTTCGGTGGGTATCAAGGATTTCCAGCCTAAGTTTGAAGGCAAGGAGTATCTTGTAGAGCGCCAGCTTAAGCCTGAGGCACGTAAGGATATTATCCGTGAACTTAACGAGGCAGGCATCAAGCCTACATCAATGATGGATGTAAGTGACGGCCTCTCAAGCGAATTGCTTCATATATGCTCGAAGAGCCATGTGGGCTGCCGTGTTTATGAGGATCGTATTCCCATCGATTACCAGACTGCCGTCATGGCAGAGGAAGTTGGTATGAATCTTGTGACGGCGGCCATGAACGGAGGCGAGGATTATGAACTGCTGTTCACCGTACCGCTTACCGATCATGACAAGGTGAGCAAGCTGCCGGGTATCAAAGTGATCGGTTATATCACTCCTGAAGATAAGGGATGCGCGCTGATCACGCGTGATGATACCGAGATACCTATCCGTGCACAGGGCTGGAATCCGCTTAAAGGATAGTCAGGTATCCGTATAACTTATTTATATGCCGTGCGGCTGGTTTCATGCCATGTCGCGCGGCATATTTTAGTATTGTAAAAATGCTTGCCGAGGAGTCTGAATAGCTTGTCAGTTTGCTATAAAATTTCTAACTTTGCATCGTCAAATTTAAAAGAGCATTGAATTATGATAAACAGAATCCTGATAAGAATGAAGGTTGTGCAGATGCTTTATTCCTATCTGTTGACACGCAGTGATTTTCAAGTGTTGCCTGAGCCTGAATCACGGTCACGCGACAAGCGTTATGCCTATTCGCTCTACTGCGATCTCTTATTGACGCTGCTTGATGTGTCGGGATTTCGTATCGTAAACTTTGAAGGTCGTCCGCGCGTGGAGTTTGTGGCAAAGAAAGAACGTCACGATGTTACCTCTATTGCCCGCGCTCTTGCCGATGATGACGCAATCAAGGAAATTGCTCTCCGTAACAAAGGATTTTATGAGGCTCTGCAGACTGTGGCTCCCTCTTTGAGAGCGGCAGTCAGGGAAGCGACCATATATAAGGAGTATCAGCGCAAGCGTGACACTCCCGAGCTTGCCGATGAGGTGAAGTTATGGAAAAATTTGCTTCATACCGTGATTTTGCGTGACGAGCGTTTCCAGGATCTTCTCCACAGCAACCCCGATTTTACCCATGTGGGTTATGAGCAGGGTATCGCCATGCTTGAGGAGACTATCGACAATTACACCTCGGCACGTGGTGCCCTCATAGAGGCTAAGCGATCTCTTACTGTGGCTCTTGACAAGAGCTATGATCTCTATATAAGCCTGCTTCAGCTGATGATTGATCTGACAGATCTTCGTGCTCGTCAGCTCGATGAGGCCAAGCACAAGTATCTGCCTACCCACGACGATCTTAATCCGGATACACGCTTTATCGACAATGCCTTCATCGCTGCATTGCGCGAGAATGAGGGCCTGAAAGAGTATATCGATGAGCATCATGTGACCTGGACCGACGATGATGTGACTTTGCGCCGGCTTCTCGACCATATCCTTGCAAGTGATATATACCGTAAGTATATGGAGGCTCCGACGACTGATTTCAAGGCTGATTGCGAACTGTGGCTTCAGCTGATGCGCAATATCATCATCGAGAGCGATGAGCTTGCCGAGGCGCTTGAGACACGTTCGATATACTGGAATGACGACCTTGTGATCATGGGATCGTTTGTTCTCAAGACTATCAAGGCTTATATTGCGGCAAAAGGCCGTCAGGTCGACTTGTCGCCCAAGTATAAGGACAAGGAGGATGAACGCTTCGGTCCGATGCTTTTTGAAGCCGTGATCCGTAACCGTGAGGAGTACAGGGCTCTCATAGATGAGTGTCTTGTCAACAGTTCTTGGGATCCCGAGCGACTGGCTTTCATGGATATCGTGATACTTGAGACTGCGATTGCCGAGCTTATCAAGTTTGAGTCAATACCCACACTTGTCACCGTAAATGAATATACCGAGATAGCAAATTACTATTCTACCCCCAAGAGCGGTACATTCATTACCGGCATGCTCTATGCCATAATCGGTAAATTAAAAAACCGCGGTATCATAGTTAAGGATTGAATTATCTTTACTATATTTGCATAAATAACGATTAAAACAATTTAAATCAACCATGGTATACAATCTTATCGCACTGCAGAACGCAGGCAACGGCGGCATGATGAACCTCGTCATGATCGTGGCGCTCATCGCCATCTTCTACTTCTTCATGATCCGTCCGCAGCAGAAAAAACAGAAAGAAATCAAGAAGTTCCGTGAAGGTCTTAACGTAGGTGACCGTGTGATTACCGCCGGTGGCATCTATGGAAAGATACGCGCCGTGAAGGAAACCACCATCACCCTTGAGATCGCTGACAATGTGCGTATCACTATCGACAAGGGTTCTGTATATCCTTCAGCAGCTGATGCCCAGCAGTCAGCCCAGGGCGATGCCAACGCTCCTAAATAACGAAGAGATATATAATGTTCTCCCGGATATATGCACGCCTGCATGCCGCAGTCAGGTCGACACGCGGCAGGGAGGCGTTGCTTTTTATGGTGTTCCTGCTTGTTTCCTACATCTTCTGGTTGATGCTAACGCTCAACAACGAGATGCAGGACGATGTCGAAGTGCCCTTGGAACTGGTAAATGTTCCTGATGGTGTCACTTTGATCAATGACATGCCTGACGAGCTGAAAGTAAGTGTGCGTGACAAGGGCTCGTCATTGCTTAAATATAAGTTTGGCGCAATGAAAACCATGCGCATAAACTGGAACGACTATAAACCGTCGGACAACAAACTATTGCTTAACCGAGCCGATCTCGGAGCGCGGCTGCGTGATTATTTCGGCTCTTCAGCACAGGTCGTTACCGTGCTGCCTGACTCGGTGAGAGTCAATTATACGCTCCTGCCTGGACGAAAGGTCGGAGTAAAAGTGCATGCTGATCTGAAGCCTGCTTTCGGATGTATCATCAACGGGCCTGTCACGATCAATGTCGATTCAGTGATGGTATATTCTGTTAGTGATCTGCCTCATTCGTTTACCACGGTGGAGACAGTCCCGGTGGTACGCGGCGGATTGTCGGATACCACTTACATTGATGTGCGTCTGCAGTCGGTGGAGGGAGTGCGTATTGAGCCTGATTATGTGACCTTGACTGTGCCGGTAGAGCCGCTTATCGCCCGTAAACAGGCTGTCCCCGTTGTTGTAAAGAATGTTCCGCATGGGCTGAATGTGCTTACCTTTCCTTCACGCATAGAGTTGAGCTATCTCGTGCCGATGAGTGAGTATAATTCCGTGCCTTATGAGGTGACCGCTTATGCCGACTATAACGATATCGTGACAGCATCTGACGGAAAAGTCCCGGTGAGCCTGTCGCTTATGCCTGAAATGTACCACAATGTCGATCTGTCGCCTGACAGCGTGGAGTATATCATAGAAACGAAGCATTGATTATGGCAGTGAAAGTGATAGCGATAACCGGTGGTATTGGTAGCGGCAAGTCAGTCGTTGCATCGGTTGTCTCGTCATTGGGCGGTCCGGTATATGATTGCGACAGCCGAGCCCGCAGCCTTATGGAAAACAGCACGGATATTAAAGAGCGGCTTGTCGATAATTTTGGCCATGACGTTATCGGTCAGGATGGTCGTATAAATCGACCATATCTTTCCCGATTGGTTTTTAGTGATCCTGCCATGCTGAAAACCCTTAATGGTATAGTGCATGGTGCCGTACGTGATGATTTTCGTGACTGGTGTTCCCGTTATCCGGGTACGGTGTGGGTAGAGACAGCCATTCTTTGTGAAAGCGGAATGGATAAACTGGTCGATGCCGCGTGGAATGTGGTGGCGCCTGTCGAACTTCGTGTGAAGCGTGTCATGGCGCGTAGCGGGCTGCAGGCCGAGGAGGTCAAGGCCCGTATTCTTTCACAGGTATCTGAACTGCATCTTGATGATAAGCCTGTTTACACGATCCAGAACGATGATGTGCAGCCTGTGCTTCCTATGGTACTGCAGCTTATGACATCACTCTGACAGCGATATTGGTAACTATACCGTCAAAAGGTATAAGTGCGTGCGGTAGTTTTTGTCTACTTTTGCTACCGTTATGAAACGTATAATTCCACTGTCGATAGCGCTGTTAACGAGTGCTGTGGCAATAAATGCACAAAGTATGAAAAACTTGAATACCAACACTTCACTTGCTCCTGTGGAGACTCTTGAACTTGTTCAGGAATGGGACAAGGTATTTCCCGAAAGCGATAAAGTAGATCATCGTAAAGTAACCTTTGTAAACCGTTACGGCATAACCCTTGCCGCCGATATGTTCATTCCCAAAGGTGTGACCGGGAAAATGCCCGCTATCGCCGTAAGCGGACCGTTCGGTGCCGTGAAGGAACAGTCAAGCGGCCTGTATGCACAGCAGCTTGCCGAACGGGGCTTCCTGACAATAGCGTTTGACCCTTCGTTTACAGGTGAAAGCGGTGGTCAGCCGCGCCGTGTGGCTTCTCCCGATATAAATACCGAGGATTTTTCGGCAGCGGTGGATTTTCTGTCGGTACAGCCTGACGTAGATGCCGACCGAATAGGTATTCTGGGAATTTGCGGATGGGGTGGTCTTGCCATAAATGCCGCTGCAGCCGATACCCGTATCAAGGCTACCGTCGCGTCGACAATGTATGACATGAGCCGAGTTACATCCAATGGCTATTTCGATGCCGATGATAATGCCGATGCCCGTTATAAGGCCAAGGAGGCTCTTAACGCGCAGCGTACTGAGGATTACCGTAACGGCGGTTATAAGCGTGCGGGAGGTGTGGCTGATGTGCTTCCTGACGATGCACCGCAGTTCTTTAAGGACTACCATGCGTATTACAAGACTCCGCGCGGCTTCCATCCCCGCAGCGGCAACTCGACTGACGGATGGAATGTAACCTCCTCGTTGCCCTTTATCAACTTCCCGTTGTTAAGCCGTGCGGGAGAAATCCGCAATGCCGTTATGATCGTGCATGGCGAAAATGCCCATTCCCGCTATTTCGGAGAGGATGCCTTCAAGCAGCTGCATGGTGACAATAAAGA
>CAZIPQ010000047.1:0-16308 GCA_964541165.1 uncultured Muribaculum sp. | reverse complement strand
GGATGGATCATTTCAACGAGGTAATGCCCAACCACCGCAATAAGGGGCAGTGGCGGCACCGTCTTGGCGACTTCAACTCAACGCTCTCGCTGGGACTTGTGAGAATGTTGTTCAAAGGCGTGAGTGATATGAGCGATTTTCTTGGCAAGAATGCCGACAGACACACACTCTGGAATGATATTCAGGAGCGTCTGAGTGCATATCCGGTTGCTGAAAATGATGAAGGGCGTCTGAGTCTGCGCAATATGGAGCGCGGACCGGAAGGGATAGAGGTAAAGCCGTCGGGACTTAACCGTGTGTCGATACACGGACTGATACTGCCCGCAGGCGTGGCAGGCCCTGTATCCGAGCCGGAGTTAAACGCTATTCTACGGGAGGATGTGGCTCATTGGGATGAGAAGATGAGGCAGCCCGATGACTGGGGCAATACTTCCAACAACGGAATTGAGACCTGCTTCCCGGGCGCCGTGAGGGTAGGATATGACGCGTCGCAATTGCTGGAGCATCTTAAAAAGCGCATTGCGCTGACCGTCTATCCCAATATGTGGATTACGCAAGGCGGTGGAGGTATAGAGACCCTTGCCGCGGTGCCGCTTACTATCAACGAGATGCTGATGCAGAGTTATGAAGGTGTTGTCAGGCTGTTTCCGAACTGGATGCGGTCACGCGATGCGTCTTTCAGCAAATTGCGTGCTTACGGGGCATTTCTGGTGAGCGCCTCCCTGAAAGATGGAGAGGTGGCCGACGTGGAGCTTGTGAGTGAGAAAGGGCGTCCGTGCCGTATGGAGAATCCTTGGCCGGGAAAGGAGGTTACCGTGTGGCGAAACGGCTCGAAGGCTGAGACAGTCACCGGCGAGTATCTTGACTTCCCCACGTCGCCGGACGAAGTAATCAGGCTTACACGCAGCTGATGGTGTAAGTTGGTTTCCGTCAGTTGCTAACGTGAAGTGATGTGAGATTTTATATGCTATCGTCAACAAAATTTTAACGTGGAGTGTTGATGTATTATAACATAAAATATAAAAATTTCACGTCATGAGGGAAAAGACAGTATTTTGGACATACCTTGTAGTATTGGCCGTTGGTATCGCACTGATAGTGCTCCACAATGATATAAGTATTCTTAACTGGCTCGTCACTATCGTGGGCCTTATGTTTGCGCTGCCGGGTCTTATCGGAGTAATAAGCGCACTTGTGCGTAACGCGCGTCACAGCACGGTGAGCGGCCTCTCGGTCACTTCTTCAATAGGCTCACTGGTGTTCGGTACGATCATGATCGTATGGCCCGGTCCGTTTGTGGCAGTATTTGTATATATCCTGGCTACGGTATTGATAGTAAGCGGCCTCTGGCAGATATGGAGCCTTGCCATCGAGGCCCGTACATCCTCGATGCCGGTGTGGCTTTATCTGTTGCCTACCCTCGTGACCGCAACCGGAATAGTGATGCTGTGCACATCACTCCGTGATATACAGGCCGTGTTTACCCTGATGGCAGGTATCGGTATGGTTGCCTGCGCCGCCAACGGCTTCTTCATCCTGATGGTGGCTTACAATAACAACAAGGTCACAATTTGAACCTGCGGCGCACGTACTCGATGACCATGTCGGCCACATCCTCCATAGGCATCTGCGAGGAGTCAATGGTCAGGTCATAGGAGCGGGCATCACCCCACGTTTTATCAGTATAGAAATTATAGTAGTTGGCACGCAGCTTATTGGTCTTTTCGGCCATGGCGCGTGCCTGCTCGCGTGTAGTCTTGTCGCCACGTTTCATGATGCGGTCGACGCAAGTTTCGATCGGAGCATGCACAAATATGTTGGCACATCTCGGATGGTCACGCAACACGTAGTCGGCACTACGCCCTACGATAACGCACGGCCCCTGTTCGGCAGCCTGATGGATAAAATCGCTCTGCGCGGTATAAATGGAGTCATCGCTGATTGAGGTAGAACCTGCGTAAAGTGAATAAGGGTTATAACCCATTGTGAATGACAGCAGTCCGCTTAGAAAGCGTGGCGCTTTCTCGTCATTGCGCTCAAAAAATTCCGGACTTACACCTGCCTTTTTTGCTGCCTCTATGAGCAGTTCCTTGTCGTAGTAGGTTATGCCGAGTTTTTGTGCGATGAGTTTGCCAAGTTCACGGCCACCGCTGCCAAATTGGCGCCCGATGGTGATTACGTAGTTGTTTTTATCCATACGATGATGTTTATACAGTACAAATATACGGGTTTTATATTAAAAAATTATTATCTTTGCGCAATAACTTCAGGTTTTTCCTTATGAACGAAGATGATAAAAAGCTGTTGAGCAAGGACCCTGACGGCCTGCTCACTTACGAATATCTGGCCAATAATATCAATGACATCGCAGATGATATCGATGATATTGTTGACAATATGCTGGAAGTCGACACCACGGGCCAGTTTGTGGTAAGCGCCGCCCGCTATCTTCATGCCATCGATCCCAATACCTACCGTGGCGCGATATCGCGTCTTGTATCGGGTGCTATTGAAAAAGACCGCGAACGCCGGTATATCGGTGGCCTCCTTACCATGTGGGGTGACGACTACGCCGAGCGTGCCGATGATCTGTCGGCTCTCGACGACAATTTCCGCCGGATATACAAGCGAGTATATCCCTCGGCCGGTATGTAATCTAAATTAACTGACAATATATGAAAGCTATTAAGTTATTTGGCGTATTGCTGGCCACTATGTTTGTAGGCGGCTGTGCAGGTACTACAACCACACAGAACACCGAATCCGAAACTACTGAAACTGAAAATATTGAAGAAATGACTGATACTGTTTTAACTGAGGGCGACGTGCTCGTCAACATGTCGACCACTCTCGGTGATGTGCAGCTGCGCCTGTTCGGCGACACTCCCAAGCATCGTGATAACTTTGTGAAACTTGTCAAGGAAGGATATTATGACGGCACACTGTTTCACCGCGTGATCCGTGATTTTATGATCCAGGGTGGTGACCCCGACTCTAAGAACGCTCCCGCCGGCAAGATGCTCGGTGAAGGTGATCCCGGTTATACTATCGAGGCCGAATTCGTATATCCCAAGCACTTCCACAAACGTGGTGCCCTGGCCGCCGCACGTACGAGCGACTATGTAAATCCTGAGCGCCGTTCATCGGGTTCGCAGTTCTATATCGTGACCGGTCAGCTGTTCAATCCTCACACTCTCAGCCGTGCTGCGTCACGCGTTCCCGGCGGTAAGTTTACCGAAGAGCAGATAAAGGCTTACACTACAGTGGGCGGAGCTCCTCATCTTGACGGCCAGTACACAGTGTTTGGCGAGGTGACCAAGGGCATGGAGGTTGTCGATAAGATCCAGATGGTTGCCACCGATGCCAATGACCGTCCTGAAGAGGATGTGCGTGTAATCAAGATGACACTTGCTGAATGATAAAATATAACCGCTTCACGCTCTCCAACGGATTGCGTGTAGTACATTCCTATGACAGCGCCACCGCTATGGTGGCGCTTAATTTGCTCTATGATGTCGGTGCCCGCGATGAGCAGCCGCATCTTACTGGTATGGCTCATCTGTTTGAGCACCTGATGTTTGGCGGATCGGAGCATATCCTGCATTTCGACAAAGAGCTCGAACGTGCGGGAGGCACCAACAATGCCTGGACCAATCCTGACTATACCAATTTCTACGATATCCTGCCGGCCCATAATGCCGAGACCGCATTCTGGCTTGAAAGCGACCGTATGAACGGCCTGGCTTTCAGTGAAAAGTCGCTGGAGGTGCAGCGCAGTGTTGTGAGCGAGGAGTTCAAACAGGTGTGTCTGAATCAGCCTTACGGCGACCTGATGCATCACCTGCTTGCCCTTGCCTACGAGCATCATCCTTACCGCATACCGGTGATAGGGAAGGAGCTCGAGCATATCCAGCGTGTGACGCTCGATGACGTGCGCCGGTTTTTCTACGCCCATTATGCACCCAACAATGCAGTGCTTGCAGTGACGGGTCATATTGAGTTTGATAAGGTATGCGAACTTGCCGAAAAATGGTTTGGCCCGATCCCGCGACGTGATATAGCTCCGCGTGATCATAGCCGGGAGCCTGTGCAGACAGCCCCGCGCCGACTTGTTGTAAGCGGGCCGGTGCCGCAGACTGTGATAGCCAAGGCGTGGCATAAGCCTGGTATCGACTCCCCGTTATATGAAATAGCCGACACGATGACTGACCTGCTTGCGTCAGGCTACAGCTCGCGGTTCTACCGCCGGCTGATGCTCGGTACGGAATTATTCACGCGTTGCGACGCCAGCATTACCGGATCCGTAGAGCCCGGTCTTATCCTTGCCAACGGATATCTGCGCGACGGAGTCAGCGAGGATGAGGCAGAGGAGGCTCTTGAGACCACAATGCGCAGCCTTGCCACTGATCCGCCTTCGCCTCATGAACTTGAAAGGGTGCTTAACAATTTTGAAGCGACACGCACCTTTGCCGACATGAACTATGTCAATCTCGCCTTTACGCTTGCCCAGTGCGAGATGCAGGGACGTGACATAAATGAGGTCGTGGCACGTCGGCGTGCGGTAACTGTCGACGATATAGTTGAGGCTACGCGTTCACTTATAGTGCCCGACAACTGCTCGACGCTGATATATCGTCCTGAAGTCGCCCGCTGATAGAGGGGACGCTTTAGCTGATGTACTTGTCTACGCCGTTTGCGCAGTAGACAGGTTTGTCAGTTTTGGCCTTTTCCATGTAGTCAAAGTTTTTAGCTTTGTTGTACATGTATTTATCCTCGTGCCACAGGTGATATACGATACCGGCAAATTTAAGATAGAGTTTTTTCAACCCGGCGCGCTGAAACCTGTTTCCTAAATCCCAGTCTTCTCCGCCCCAGCCTTCAAAAAATTCATCATATCCGTTTATTGACAGAAAATCGGATTTGAAGAATGACATATTGCATCCGAGTGCGCTTGATTTATTCTTGCGGTAACGGGGTCCGAGATAGTCGGCAAGTTTGCGCATGTGCACTGAATTCAAGGCTTTGCTTTCTATGCCACGAGTGAAAAAACCGATATGGCGCGGATGCTCGCTTTTGCAGATTTCTTCAGTAAGGGCCGGGCCTAAATTGGTTCGTCCGCCTTTCACGTAGTGTCCCGGTGCGGCCAGATGCAGGTGGTCGCGTATAAATTCAGGATGCAGGAATATGTCTCCGTCAATCTCTATGATGTAGTCGCCTTGGGCTGCCGCAACAGACTTATTGCGCATCATGGCAAGCCGGAAGCCATTATCCTCTTGCCACACATGCTTTATAGGTACAGGCGACTCGGCCATAAGTTCTTTTATCGCGTCGGCTGTTTCCTGACGTGATCCGTCATCCCCCACGATAATTTCCATAGGTAGCAAAGTCTGTTTGAAAATACTTCTGACGCATACCTTCAGGGCATCAGGCCGGTTGTATGTCGCTACAACAATGGATATCTTGGTCTGCTCTATTTCTTGTGGTGTCATATCGTGTTGTTTGGAGCAAATATAGTGAATTTGTCCAATAGCAACAAATCAATTCCTGCCGATGCCTATTTTGTGGGATCTTTAAGGTATTTTATTTTCATGAGGCCGCATGATCTCAGTGCTTTGTCAATGAGCAGCTTTATTTTATAGGGCATGGGTGTCCGAGGGCGTTCACCGGCCCACTGTGTCATGTCGAGATAGTGAAAATAACGGTTGCGCCAAGGGTGCTGTGACTTGTAATGCCAAGGCTTTTTGGACCCGATATAATGGATTATGACCGGATTGTGCAGCTCTTTCTTAAGTGCCTCGATACTGGCCGGAAACATGCGTTCACTGCGTCGACGGCGCAGAAATCCATCCTGTACGTTCCATCTGAACGGCAGAAGTCTTTTGTCGTCATGCAGCAGAACATTCAGCAGATCCTGATCGTATAACACTAATTCGTCCGCATGTTCGTTCAAATATGCTATCGCTCTTTTTTCGAAACCGGTAGAGCGCATGCGGTCAAGATTTATGAGCATTACCCCTGAATTGAAGTAAGAATAGTCGCTGCTGTAATGCAGGCGCTGATAGCTTTCGGGGCGTGCACACCACATATCCTCTACCGCCGCAACAGTGACATCTGATATATCCTCATTCCACAGGTCACGCAATGATCCGTCCACTATGAGGTCGCAGTCGAGATACAATACCTTGTGCACATCGGCAGGGAGTATTGAGCCGAGAAATATACGGAAAAAAGCTGCCGGGGATATATAGCTATAGCTGCCGTCTGGGCTCTTACACTCTTTCAACAGATCCTTGTCAAGAAAATGAAACGTGAGTTGCTGATCATATTTCCCTGTAACAATACGCTCTATATCACGGCGTGAATCTTCACTCAGTGACGATGCAAGTATATGTACGTGTATCGGCGACTCCTGATTGTTGTGGAGCAGCGAGGTTAACATCACGGTGCAATACTTTACATAATCGTCATCAATATTACATGCTACATGCATAATATTGCCATTGTATGACATCCCGGTTGTATTTTAATTAATATGGAGCTAAAATCACATTACCCTTATTGCGTGATGCCTTGACATCAATGATACGTTGGTTTGACGAGCCTCTGAAACGAAGTTGTGTGTCGCGTAGCGCATCAATATAGCGTCCGTCCACAAGCACGTCAATATAATCGAGAAGCCTGTTCATCACCGGCGATGCAACGACCTCTTCATAGGTATATCCTGTATAACACCATAACGTATATCCCGCTTCATGAATAAGGCGGGCGAGAGGCAGCAGGGCCTCGGCCTGATACATTGGGTCGCCGCCGCTGAAAGTCACGTTGAAGTCATTGTCGGTTATGATCTCCATGATCTCATCCAGGGTCATCGGGTGACCGCCGGCAGGATCATGCGACTCCGGGTTGTGACATTCCGGGCAGTTATGGGTGCATCCGGCGAAATAAATAGAAGTGCGGAGCCCCGGTCCGTCGACCGAGGTTCCGCCTATTATGTCAAGCACACGCAGTGTCATGAACGATGATAGCGATTACTTGTGTACGACGCGGTCGTTGAGTTCGGCAAGCTTGGCGTTGTTCCAGCGATCGGTTGTGCCTACGAGATATCCGGTGATGCGCTGGAGCTTGTCGATGGCGTGGCTGCCGCATTTAGGACAGGTGTCAAGATCAGTCGAGGCATCTTCGTAGCCGCAGGACATACAGCGGTTGCGGTTGTGGTTGACCGAGCCGTAGCCGATGTTGTACTTATGCATCAGATCCACGATATCGCTGATAGCTTCGGGGTTATGGGTGGCATCGCCGTCAATTTCCACGTAGAATATGTGTCCGCCGCGAGTAAGCTCGTGATATGGAGCCTCGATCTTTGCCTTATGGCGAGGCGAACACTTGTAATATACGGGCACGTGGTTGGAGTTGGTGTAATAGATCTTGTCGGTAACGCCGGGAATGATTCCGAATGACTTGCGGTCGGCTTTTGTGAATTTGCCCGACAGACCCTCGGCGGGAGTGGCCAGTACGGAGAAGTTGTGCTGATAGCGTTCGGAGAATTCGTTTGCGCGACTCCGCATGTGGCTTACTATGCGCAGGCCGAGAGCCTGTGCGTCCTGGTCCTCGCCATGATGCTTGCCTGTAAGTGCGACAAGACATTCAGCCAGGCCGATGAAACCGATGCCGAGTGTTCCCTGATTGATCACGCTCTCGATAGTGTCGCCGGGCTTGAGGTTTTCGGCTCCGCGCCACAGACGTGACATCAGCAGCGGGAACTGCTTGGCCAATGCCGTTTTCTGGAAGTTGAAACGGTCGTTAAGCTGGCGTGCCGTGATTTCAAGCACCTCGTCGAGCTTGCTGAAGAAGCGTCGTATACGCTCCTCGCGGTCGATGATGTTCATGCACTCGATGGCGATACGCACGATGTTGATTGTCGAGAAACTGAGATTGCCGCGGCCGATAGAGGTCTTTTCGCCGAAACGGTTTTCAAACACGCGTGTGCGGCATCCCATAGTCGCAACCTCCCAGTTATAGCGTTCCGGGTCATCGGCACGCCATTTCTCGTGCTGGTTGAAGGTAGCGTCGAGATTGACGAAATTGGGGAAGAAACGTCGTGCCGTTACCTTGCACGCGAGCTGGTACAGGTCGTGGTTAGGATCATCGGGAAGATAGTTGACGCCTGACTTCTTTTTCCATATCTGGATAGGGAAGATGGCAGTGGCACCGTTGCCTACACCTTCGTAGGTCGAGTTGAGCAGCTCGCGTATGATACAGCGTCCCTCGGCCGATGTGTCGGTGCCATAGTTGATCGAACTGAACACCACCTGATTGCCACCTCTTGAGTGGATAGTATTCATATTGTGTATGAATGCTTCCATTGCCTGATGCACACGCCCCACGGTCTTGTTGATGGCGTGCTGCTTTATGCGTTCGTCGCCCTGCAGTCCGTCGAGCGGGCGGCGTATGTAATCGTTAATCTCAGTTTCGTACAGGTTGGAGTGGTCCATGCCGTCGTAGGCCTCCACCTGTTTTACCTCTTCGATATATGAGCTGCGTACGAATGGAGCGAGATAAAAGTCGAAAGCAGGGATAGCCTGGCCGCCGTGCATCTCGTTCTGGGCAGTCTCAAGCGAGATGCAGCCGATGATGCTGGCAGTCTCGATGCGCTTTGCCGGACGGCTTTCACCGTGGCCTGCCGCAAAACCGTATTTAAGTATATGGTCGAGCGGGTGCTGCACGCAGGTGAGGCTCTTTGTGGGGTAATAGTCCTTGTCATGGATGTGCAGGTAGCCGTTGCGTACGGCGTCACGAGCTTCAGCTGTCAGCAGATAGTCGTCCACGAAAGGCTTGGTTGTCTCGCTGGCAAACTTCATCATCATGCCTGCCGGCGAGTCGGTGTTCATGTTGGCGTTCTCACGGGTGATATCGTTGCTTTTGGCTTCGATGATCTCCAGAAACATATCGCGGGTCTTAGCCTTGCGGGCGATATTTCGCTGGTCGCGGTAGGCGATGTAGCGCTTGGCAACCTCCTTTCGGGGGCTTTTCATGAGCTCGAGCTCGACGCGGTCCTGGATCTCTTCGACCGTCATGCGGTCGGCGCCGGTCATTGTGATGCGGTCGGTGATTTTGTGTATGAGCGACTCGTCCTCGCCCATCTCTGTCTGGAGCATGGCCTTGCGGATCGCAGCCTTGATTTTTTCATCATTATAGCCCACGACACGTCCGTCGCGCTTCACTACAGTCTGTATCATCTCTTTGTGATTTCGTGAGGTGTTAGTTGTTAAAGATTATCGGGTGCAAAACTACGCACAAGTTATTTAATGACCAAATAAACTTATCAACATTTTTACTTTTGGACAACTTTTTAACATGATTAAAAAATTAAAACGTTGATTTATAGTTTATTAAAAATATTTTTGGAAAACTTTGCGATTTTATGAAGTTAGAAACATTTCTGAAAAGGAATATTTTGTGTGTATGTTTTGGTCGTGATGTTGTCAGTATATGTAATTGTGATGCAGCTTAAAAGCGGCAATTCGCGGCAGTTTGCCACCTAAAGATGTTCAATATTTTTAAGTATCGGGAATTTTACGTAATTTTGAAGCAAATTATATTTTGTCGGATGAAAAATCTATTGTTGCGCAGTCTTTCGGGCATTATTTATGTAGTCCTGATTGTGGCCGGTATCAGTACTTCCTGGTCTTTTCTGGTACTGATGGTGTTGCTTGCCGCATTGGCTTCTGCCGAGTTCTATAGGTTGTGTCCCCGTAACGAGTCACGAGGCAGCAGGGTGATGTACACTCTCGATGTCATTTTGACCGTCCTGCTTGTCGTTGAGGCATGGATTTCGGCATTCGACGGAGTGTTTTTCGTTTCCGGAAGTTATCTGGGGCTGACTTTTCTGTGTCTGTATGTCGTCGGGCTGATGGTACGCTTTTTCGCACAGCTTAACAGCCGTGATCACGAGCCGATGGCAAGCCTCGGATATTCGATGCTCGGCCAGATCTATATAGGCTTCCCTCTGGTCGCGGTGGTGGCTCTGTACACCCTTGTTTCGCCTTGGGCGGTGCTTACGATGTTTGTACTGCTGTGGCTTAATGATACCGGCGCCTATATCGTGGGTTGTAACTTCGGACGTCATCGCCTGTGTGAGCGCCTGAGTCCTAAAAAGTCATGGGAAGGCTTCTGGGGCGGTATGTTGTTTTCGGTCATTGGAGCTGTTGTCATATCACTTGTGTGGCGTGGCAGTTTCCCGAACTGGATTGTAATGGCCTGCTGGGGTGTGATCGTCGGCGTTGTCGGTACTCTCGGTGACCTGGTCGAGTCGATGTTCAAGCGTAGCGTGAGCCTCAAGGACTCGGGCCATATAATACCCGGACACGGCGGTATACTTGACCGTATCGACTCATTGCTGGCAGTGGCTCCGGCATCGTTGCTGCTGTTTTTATGCATCATGTATTCCTGATTACATTAGTTTAAAATTAATTAGCTTATATTCAATATATATTCCGATATGAGTAACCAACGTTATGACCTGCGTGGAGTCTCGGCCTCAAAGGAGGACGTGCATAATGCTATCAAAAATGTAGACAAAGGGCTATATCCCAAGGCTTTCTGCAAGATAATCCCTGATATTCTGGGAGGCGATCCCGAGTATTGCAACATAATGCATGCCGACGGAGCCGGCACCAAGTCATCGCTTGCCTATATGTACTGGCGCGAGACTGGTGACCTTTCAGTGTGGAAAGGCATAGCGCAGGACGCGCTGATAATGAACATTGATGACCTCCTGTGCGTTGGTGCTACTGATAATATTTTGGTAAGTTCCACGATAGGACGTAATAAAATGCTGATACCCGGCGAGGTCATCGCCGCTATCATCAACGGTACCGAGGAACTTCTTGCCGAACTCCGAGAAATGGGAGTCAGCATCTTCAGTACCGGAGGTGAGACTGCCGACGTAGGTGATCTCGTGCGTACGATAATCGTAGACAGTACTGTCGCATGCCGCATGCGCCGCAGTGATGTAATCAACAATGCAAACATCAAGGGCGGTGACGTCATCGTGGGCCTTGCCAGCTATGGAAAGGCTGATTATGAACATGAATATAATGGTGGAATGGGCTCCAACGGCCTCACTTCGGCACGTCATGACGTGTTCTGCAAGGTGCTCGCCGAGAAATATCCCGAGAGTTACGACGCGGCAGTTCCCGCCGAACTCGTATATTCGGGAACTATGAATCTTCTTGATGAGGTCGAAGGCAGTCCGCTGAATGCAGGCAAGCTGGTATTGTCGCCGACACGTACCTATGCTCCGGTGATAAAGAAGCTGCTTGACGTGATGCGCCACAGCATACACGGTATGGTACACTGCTCGGGCGGCGCCCAGACCAAAGTCATGCATTTCGTGACCGACAAGCATGTCATCAAGGACAATCTGTTCCCCGTACCGCCGCTGTTTGATCTTATACAGCGTGAATCCGGAACTGACTGGAAAGAAATGTATAAGGTGTTCAATATGGGACACCGAATGGAAATTTATGTGTCGGCTGACGACGCATCACGCGTGATAGAGATATCCGAAAGCATGGGTATTCCTGCCCGTATCGTGGGCCGCGTGGAGGATGCCGAGTCCAACAAGCTGACTATTATATCAGAAAAAGGAACTTTTGAATATTAAACTTACATCGTTACATGCGCTCTGGGGCGTCGTGCTTATGCTGACGGCCCTGAGCCTCACATGCTGTAAGGGAAGCGGAGCCTCGCAAGAGACCGGAGAGCTGCCTGATACGCTGCGTGTAGGTACATTGTACAGTCCTACGAGCTATTTCATCTATCGTGATGAGCCCATGGGATATGACTATGATCTTATTCACAGCTTCTGTGAGGACAAGGGCATAGTGCTTGATCTCGTTGTGGCGCCTAACCTCGGCGCGCTGCTCAATATGCTTGATTCAGGTAAGGTGGATGTCGCGGCTTACGAGATACCGCTTACCGCCGAATACAATGACAGGATAATTCCCTGCGGCCCTGAAAATATAACCCATCAGGTACTTGTGCAGCCAAAGGGCGACTCGCTTATAACCGATGTCACACAGCTTGTGGGACGTGAAGTATATGTTGAGAGCGATTCCAAGTATTTTCATCGTCTGAACAATCTTAATGATGAACTCGGCGGAGGCATAACGATACATTCCGTTGACCGTGACACTCTTATTACCGAGGATATGCTGGCTATGGTGAGCGACGGAAAGATACCTCTCACTGTCATCGATTCAGATATAGCGCAGATTAACAAGACTTATTACAACGCTCTCGATATCACGCTTGCCGTAAGCTTCCCCCAGCGTTCGGCATGGGGAGTGGGCCTTGACCGCCAGTGGCTGGCCGACAGCATTGACACCTGGCTCGGCGACAAGGAACCGGCTGAAGAGCAGTCCAACATCCTGAAGCGGTATTTTGAACTCAGTAAAGGCGGCTATCAGTATCCGATCGACTTGAGCAACGGTACTATGTCGCGTTATGACAATCTATTCAAGAAGTATGCCGACGAGATCGGGTGGGACTGGCGTCTGCTCGCGTCACAGGCTTTTGCCGAGAGTAATTTCAACCCGAATGCCCGGTCATGGGCCGGTGCCCGCGGCCTGATGCAGATCATGCCGCGTACAGCCCGCAGCTACGGATTGTCAAGCAAAAACATGACTGATCCTGAGGCGAGTGTGCGAACTTCGGTAAAACTTATAAAGGATCTTGACAAGATGCTTGCCGACAAGGTCCCCGATCCTGAAGAACGCCGGAAGTTTGTCCTCGCCGCATATAATGTCGGCATAGGCCATGTCAATGACGGAATTGCACTGGCCAAAAAATATGGAAAAGATCCTACCAAATGGGATGACAATGTCGAGGAGATGATACTGCTTAAAAGTGACCGCAAGTATTATAACGATCCGGTTGTCAAGTACGGTTACGCCCGAGGACGCGAACCGGTGGGATATGTAAAGAAAATCCTGAACGTCTATGATCAGACGCGCAGGCAGATACCAGCATAATAAACCTGTTAAATTAAATATTAACATTTAAAAGAAACCAAGATGAGAAGAAAGTATCTTAGCGTGGCTCTTGTTGCTGCACTTGGCACCTCAGTGCTGATGACTTCATGTATCGGTAATTTTGCCCTGACCAACAAACTGCTGGCATGGAACAAGACCATCAGCAATAAGTTTGTCAATGAACTTGTGTTCTTTGCTTTCTGGATTATACCTGTTTATGAGGTGTCAGCTTTTGCCGATGCTGTAGTATTCAACAGCATTGAGTTCTGGAGCGGTAACAATCCTATCGCATGCGGTACCCGCGTTATCGATGGCAAGGATGGCCGTTATCTGGTAAAGACCGACAAGACCGGCTATACTATCACTTCTGAAAATGACGGCAGTGTGGTGCGTCTTGACTTTGACAGCGCTGACAAGTCATGGAGCGTAAGTGTAAATGACAGCGAGAGCTACAAGCTGATGACTTTCGTTGATGATACTCACGTCAATATGATAGCTCCTGACGGCAACATGGTTCCCGTTGAGCTGAACCAGCAGGGCGTAATGGCTTATCAGCAGATGGCCGCCGGCAACCTGTTCATGGCTAACCGCTAATGACAGCAAAACATATTATATCGGGAATGGCGGCATTTATGCTGCCATTCCTTGCTTATGCAGCAGGTGATACCCTGCCGCGGCTTGCAAGTCCGCTTGATATTCCGCTTGTATTGAGCGGTAATTTCGGCGAATTGCGCAGCAATCACTTTCACTCGGGACTTGACTTCAAGACGCAGGGACGTACCGGATTGCCGGTATTGTCGGCTGATGACGGTTATGTGTCGCGCGTCTCCGTGTCGCCATGGGGCTTCGGAAGAGCTGTGTATGTGACTCATCCTTCCACTGGCCTGACAACGGTGTATGGCCATCTTGAGGCTTTCGCTCCCGCAATCGACAAACTGGTGCGCGACGAGCAGTATGCCCGCGAGACATTTTCAATTGACCTGAATTTTGAACCCGGACAACTGCCGGTGAAACGCGGTGAGCGGATTGGCCTGAGCGGTAATTCGGGATCGTCGGGCGGTCCGCATCTGCACATGGATGTGCGCGACACGGCCACCGGCCATACTCTTGACCCGATGCCTTATTATAAGGACCGCGTTGCCGATAAGGTGGCTCCCGATGTAAGGTCGCTGGCGCTTTATCCGGTGGCGGGTGAGGGTGTGGTCGACGGCGGCAGCTCTGCCGTGATTCATGCGCCTGATAAATTCGGAGTGCCGTTTGTTGCCTGGGGAGAAGTAATACCGGCTATCAAGGCTTATGACCGCATGACCGGTACCACCAACATATATGGAGTCAAGTATCTTACGCTGTCAGTCGACGGCAAGCAGATATACAGCCGCACTATCGACCGTTATGATTTTGCCGATACGCGTGCCATCAACACTCTCGTAGACTATGCCGGAGTAGCCAAGTCGGGGTCATGGATGATGTGGACACGAATTGCCGACTCTGATCCGCTGGCCGACATGGTCAGTGCCGAGCGCCAGGGAATATTGAATATCGATGAGGAGCGTGACTATAGGTGCGAATGGACCCTGACTGATGAACACGGCAATTCACGCCGGGTTCCGTTTGTGATCAGAGGCCGGCGCAGCGATATCCCAGAATTTACTCCGGCCGGCGACCGTCTCGATTACGCAGGACGAAATACCATCAATGTCGACGGAGCAAAAGTTTATTTTCCGCCGGCTACCTTTTACGATGATGTGAATGTGGCTGTATCCACAGTGCCGGGCAAGCTGTCGCCGGTAGTGACGGTAGGGGAGGAGACTATACCTGTGAGCGGTGAATATACGCTTGATATTGAAGTCAATGCCGACAGTGTCACCGACACATCCAAACTTATAATGGTACGCCGCCGAGGTAAACGTCTTACACGGGTCGATGCCGTTTACGAAAACGGTCATGTCATAGGAAAGCCCAGTGCCCTCGGCACATTCCTTGTCATGGCTGACAACACACCTCCCGTGATCACTCCGCTCCGGGCTGCCACATGGGGTAAGCGCGGCCGGATAGAGTTTACCGTATCCGACGGTCTCAGCGGAGTCAGCTCGTGGCGCGGTACTGTCGACGGCAAGTGGGTCCTTTTTGAACTTGACGGCAAGACGGGCCGGCTCAGCTATGTCATGGACAAGTCGCGTGATACACGAGGCAAGTCACACAAAGTGGAGCTTACTTTAACAGATGCCGCAGGCAATGAAGCCCATTACAGTGGCACAATGCTGTGGTAATGTAATTGTAGGTAAAATTTTTATAAACTTCGAAATAAATTTAACAACACCTTTGGAGTTACAGACCCAAAATGTTATCTTTGCGATAGTCAATAACAACTAAAAACACAAATCACATGGAGAACGAAGAATTGCTCAAAGTAGTTACCGAGAAAGCCAATGCATGGCTTGGCGACGGTTATGACGAGGCTACTAAGGCAGAGGTACGCCGTATGCTGGCTGCCGAGGATAAGACTGAATTGATTGACTCATTTTACCGTGATCTTGAATTCGGTACAGGCGGTCTGCGCGGCATCATGGGTGCCGGTACCAACCGCATGAACAAATATACAGTAGGCGCTGCCACACAGGGTCTGGCCAACTATCTGAAGGAGGTATTCAACGAACTTCCCGAAATATCGGTTGTCGTAGGTCACGACGTACGTAACAACAGCCGTTTCTTTGCTGAGACAGTAGCTGACATCTTCTCGGCCAACGGTATCAAGGTATATCTCTTTGACAGCTTCCGTCCTACCCCCGAGCTTTCATTCGCTATACGTGAGCTCGGTTGCCAGAGCGGTGTCAACATCACTGCCTCTCACAATCCTAAGGAATACAACGGTTACAAGGCATACTGGGCTGACGGTGCACAGTTCATCGCTCCCCATGATGTGAATGTGATTGAGTATGTTAATCGTATCAAGGGTAACGATGAGATCAAGTTTGACGGCGACAAGTCAAACATCACCATCATTGGTGAGGAGATGGACAACAAGTTCCTTACCGCTATCAAGGGCCTTCAGCTCAGTCCTGATGCCGTTAAGCAGTATCATGACCTGAAGATCGTTTATACTCCTATCCACGGTACAGGCGTGCATCTGATCCCCGCATCGCTGCGCAACTATGGCTTCACCAATATCATCAACGTCCCCGAGCAGGATGTGACCAGCGGAGATTTCCCCACCGTAGAGTCGCCCAATCCTGAAAATGCTTCCGCAATGGCAATGGCTATCGCCAAGGCCAAG
>CAZIPQ010000046.1:0-16364 GCA_964541165.1 uncultured Muribaculum sp. | reverse complement strand
TTAATTCAACCAATTAAGGATTACCGGAATGTTTATTTTTATTAATTCAGTGGTGTTTTACGCCATTGAAACAGTCAAAGTTAGAAAAAATCTATAAAATGTACAATAGTATTTTAAAAATTGTATAATATCTGTAACAGAGACATAACTCTCTAATTTTAAACCTTGTCCATATATAAAGTATCGGCTGTAAACCGTGCGTTTACAGCCGATACAAAATTTTAACATTCGGAGGACGACCTTTACATGTCGCTGCTTTCCTTAATTATATTACCATTCGAGAGGATAACGGGTAATGTCAGTCTCCACAAGATTAGTGCCACTCTGCACCTCAATAAAGGTCAACGAAGTAATGGCCCTCAGTGCGTGACGCATTCCTTTAGGAATATGTATGGTCATGCCGCGGCACACGTTACGACGCTCTCCGTCAAGGACAATCTCCCCTTCGCCGTCGATAAAAGTCCACACCTCATCACGGCAGGCATGTTCCTGATAACTGATCGATGCACCGGGATTAAGGGTAAGATGCTTGGTCAGGGCGCTGAACCCGTCAGGATAATCCACGAAGTCGATGACCTTATAGGTACCCCAGCGACGCTCTTCATACATGGGTCGGCGTTTCAACCGCGCCGCAAAAGCCTTGATCTCTTCGCTACGGCTCTTATCGGATACAAGAATACCGTCGGGCGACGCGGCCACCACGAGGTCACGGGTTCCGATACACATCACCGGGATATCAAGCTCATTTATTACATGTGTATTTACTCCCGATCCGTCAGTAGTGACATTGCCATAGGAGTGATGTGCGAGTTCGTCAGTGAGAGCATTCCATGTGCCGAGATCTTTCCATCGCCCGGCAAAGGGAACGACTGCCACACTTTCGGCCTTCTCCGCCACTTCATAGTCGAAACTGATTTTCGGGAAATCAGAATAATGCTCACGTACCTGATCAAACGAAGGACAATTCACATATCGCTCAGCTATCGAATTCATATATCCGAGCCGGAATGTAAACACGCCGCCATTCCAGAATGCGCCTTCGGCAATAAGCGTTTCGGCAGTAGCATTGTCCGGTTTTTCCGTAAAACGGTTTACAGCAAGCGCTCCCGAAGTCAATGGCTCACCGGGCACTATGTATCCGTATTTAGACGATGGATATGTAGGCTTTATTCCCATCAGGACCAATTCAGCCACACCGGCTTCAACACACCGGCGCATTTCCCCTATTGTCTTAAAATATCCCGCCTCGGTATAGGGATCACAGGGCATCACTACGACAATCTCATCATCGCCACACCCTTTCTCCTTGGCAAGGTATTCACAGGCAAGACAGATGGCAGGAAATGTGTCACGCCGCGACGGCTCGGTAACGATACTGACTTCGGTTCCGAGCTGTGATATGATGGAATCCTGCTGGGTCACTGAGGTTGCAACAGTCACCGGAGCATCAAATCCGGCCTCCCGAATCTGGCGCACGACACGCTGCACCATCGATTCGCAAACATCACTTCCCTCGACAGGGAGCAAGCGGAGAAACTGCTTTGAACGAGCATCGTTTGACAGCGGCCACAACCTTGTTCCTGATCCACCCGACAATAATATTATCTGCATAAATACTTCTACAAGTTAAATTAACGACATTCCGTTTCAGATGTCGGCTGGCTGTTGCAACCCCCTCCGCGGAAATCATTTTCTACAAAAGTAATGATCTTTTTTGAGATATCGGCGATGATTGCCGAGGTTTCATCCATATCATAGGCTGAGTCAGCGATAAAAACCGCAACTGAGTAGCGTCGCCCGTCAGGGAAATTCACATATCCGCAATCATTTACAGCAATTATACGGCCCTGACTGTTGCGGTCACCGGTGCCGGTTTTGTGTCCGAACACGACATCAGCCGAACGGAGCGGCACGGCAAGCCGGTCAGTACCGGTGGAGCAGCCTTCCAACAATTGTGCGATATATTCATACTCTGGTGACATGTGACGAAGCTCAGTGTTGAAATAATCAAACAGTCGGGCCATGTCAAGCGGAGTGGAACGATTAAGGTAGCACAGATATACGTCACGATGCATCTCGTCTTCGGTCGAAGCAACCGTAATATCCGGGAAACCAATGTGTTTCATCAGGCTATCGGTCACCTGAGGGCCTCCGGTCATGCGGAATAATATGTCACAGGCATTATTATCGCTCATCGTAAGCGTGAAATCCAGTAGCTCGGCGACAGAAAGCGACATATCCCCTACCCCATAACGGTCCCTCATCGGGCTCCATGTGTTTTCTTTGATCTCCACGGCCTGAATTTGGATCGAATCTGTCAGTGATATATCGTTTTCACGACAGAAGTCCGCTACTGCAAGGGCCTGCGGAAACTTATAGACACTGAGCATCGGAAATTCTCTGGTAGCGTTGACGCACACGGTGTCACAACCGTCGATAATGACAGCGATACCGATGCGCGCATCCTTATCAGCAACATATTCCTGAAGCTGCCGTTGAAGTGATGATCCGGAAATACCGGCAGATGAAGATACGGCACACATTAGCCCCAGGAATAGTATCATGCATTTCAAGTCGTTCATAAGCCACTTTTTAATTTACTTTCCATTCAATGACTCCGCCACTTTTTCCCGGCCGTAGCTTTGCCGAAACTTTAAGATCAGTCGTAACGACCGGTTCAAAACCCACGTGATTATAGCGGTCTTTGTCGACTCCGTACGCATCCGAAGTTTTGACAGGAGCCCATCGGTTATCAGCCGTCCGGTACAGCAACTCCCAGCTTTCAGGCACCTCATAATCACCGTCATAATGATCAAAAGCCAGCCAATACACATCTACACTGCTTACTTCCGTAGGTTTATCAAACCGATAACATACATTTTCAACCGTTCCGCGTCTCAGCCACCAATAATGATACGGTTTTGACGTGTCATCACTTGACTTGGGTTCCCACCGGTCATTATATCCCCATGCCCAGTTAAGATTAGATGTAGCAGCCGGCACCTCAGGATCAAGCGCAGTCGGCTCACTGTACATACTTGCCCTGCTTGCAACGGTGGATTCCGGAACCGCTACCGCAACAGAAGCATCACAAGGCATCCACACGGCCATCTGCCCCGGCCCGCGGTTGTTCCAAACGCAATATGGCACTGCGGTAAGATGCACGTCCTCAGTATCACCATCGGCAAGAAGCTTTTTGCCCTGTACACCGAGTGTCACGATGCCACCAAGCATGGCTGAATCATATCGCTCGACAAATTCGGCACCCGGAGTAATAAATTTATCAAACACCACGCTGTCGCGCTGATCACACCCTTCGAAACAATACACTACGGGGCCGCGTTCGACTGCAAGCTTCCCACGGTCATCAACCACATTCTCATGGGCCTTAACCTGCCGCGTCGGCATAGGCAACGTAAGTTCCACACGGTCACCGGGCTGCCATACCCGCTTCACGGTAGCATAGCCATCGCCCGACATAGGAGATACCCGCTTACCGTTTACCTTCAGAGAGTAATTATCGGAAGCCGGATTAACATAGGAATACAGATCAGTAGGCACCGGAGAATTCTGAGCCCAGCCGGGAATACGCATCCTCAGCGCAAATTCCTCCGCATGCTCAGGATTTACCTCAAATACCACATTTCCGCTCCATGGATAATCGGTAATCTGCCGCAGAATGACACGGTTACCTTCCAATGGAATATCTGCAGTCGACCGAATATATAGATTCACAAGTATGTCATTGCCCGGTACCGCATACATATATTGCGGCACACTGGCGATAAACCGGGTAACATTGCCCGGGCAACATGCGCATCCGAACCACGGCTGACGTTCATGCTGTCCCATACTTTCCAGAGGATTGTCATAGAAAAAGCGGTCACCCGACAAAGACACACCGGAAAGCACGCCATTATAAAGCGCACGTTCATACACATCGGCATAACGCGCATCGCCGGTGGCAAGAAACATGCGGTAATTCCAGTACACATTGGCGATGGCGGCACACGTCTCGCAATAAGCCGTATGATTATGCAGTTCATAATCGGGACCAAACCCCTCACCTTGCGCCCGGCTGCCTATGCCACCGGTTATATACAGTTTGCGCGAAGCCATGTTATCCCACAATCGCTCCAATGCGCCAAGGTACACACTGTCGCAGGTTAAAGCTGCCACGTCTGCAACTCCCGAATAAAGATAGCCTGCACGCACGGCATGCCCTACCACCTCATCCTGATCCAAAATCGGCTTATGATCCTGTGAATACAGGCTCGGCTTGCGACCATTGGAAAGCCGGCCGGTCTCCTCAACAAAATATCCGGCCTGATCAAGATATTTTCGGTCACCGGTCACTTTATAAAGCCGCGCGAGGGCCATTTCTATGATCGGATGGCCTGACGGATATTGGATCTGCCCCTCTCCATACCCGAATGTACGGCATACGAGATCAGCATTCTTTATGGCGACATCAAGCAGCGACCTCTTGCCGGTGGCAAGATAATGAGCAACAGCCGCCTCATAAAGATGACCTGAATTGTATAGCTCGTGGCTGTTTATCTTCTCCCACCGGTGCGTTCCCCACCACGCCGACAGGCGCTCACAACGGTTAGTGACACAGGTTGTAAGGTATCCGTCAGCTTCCTGTGCACTTTTTATCAGTGCTATCACACTGTCAAGATAATTGTCAAGATCTCTATCATATTCAACGGCAAGCGAGTATGAGGCACCTTCGATAATTTTATACGGATCAGTATCATCAAAAGGGAAATCACCGCGGTGCTCACCCTTGATCAGTCCACCGGCGAGAGCAAAGTTGTCAAAGCGTCCGTTCTTCTCACATTCTTTAAATGCAGTTGGAATCGACACCCTGCGGTTGACCTCGATACGCGGAGCCCAGAAATTATCGTCGATGCTTACCTGCGTGAACGCCACTTCCTTCACCGGAAGGTCAGGATGTCGGTAAACCGCATCGCCGCCACATCCCTGACAGCCAAAGCCGATAATGGCTGCCGACAACACGAGGAGAAATTTAAAATTCATTGACTGGCCTATTTATGAGTACGCCACAAATTTACTAAACATTTCCGTCACATCATCACAGAAGCCTCACTACTTTGTCGTATCTTTGCACTAAATGACTTTTGTGCTTATATCATGAAAAAATTCCTCACCATCGTCATCACGGCAATCATCACCGCTACATCCGCCACGGCAGGGGGCCCTGAGCACGGCTACCCCATAGACCCTGTGCCGTTTACCTCGGTCAAGGTCAATGATACATTCTGGGGACAACGGCTGAAAGCAAGCCGCGAAACCACAATACCGTTGGCATTCAGCAAGTGTGAGGAGACAGGACGCTACGACAATTTCGTAAAGGCGGCCCATCCGTCTGACACGATTCAGGTAGGAGGATTTTCATTTGACGACACCGATGTCTACAAGACCATCGAAGGTGCCTCTTACCTGCTGCAGACCTACCCTGATCCAAAGCTGGAGGCATATATCGACAGCGTACTGGTCATCGTGGCCGGTGCCCAGGAGCCTGACGGCTACCTATACACCGCGCGCACCATGAACCCGAAGCATCCTCATCAATGGGCCGGTAATAACCGCTGGGAAGAAGTCGAGAACCTGAGTCATGAGTTTTATAATCTCGGCCACATGGTCGAAGGTGCCATAGCCCACTATCAGGCTACCGGCAAACGCAATTTCCTCGACATCGCTATACGCTACGCCGACTGCATCTGCAACGCCATCGGTGACGGCCCCGGACAAGTGGCGCGCGTACCCGGACATCAGATAGCTGAAATGGCCCTGGCTAAACTCTATCTCGTCACGGGCGACAAAAAATATCTCGATCAGGCGCAATACTTCCTTGACAAACGCGGTCACACCTCGCGCACCGACGAATACAGTCAGGCCCACAAACCGGTCACCGAGCAGGACGAGGCCGTAGGTCATGCCGTGCGCGCCGCATACATGTATGCCGGAATGGCTGATGTTGCAGCGCTGACAGGCGACTCAGCCTATATCAAGGCTATTGACCGAATATGGGAAAATATTGTGGGTAAGAAATATTATATTACCGGAGGTATCGGAGCGACTAACCGGGGAGAGGCATTCGGAGCCCACTATGAGCTGCCCAACATGTCGGCCTACTGCGAGACCTGCGCAGCCATCGGCAACGTGTATGTAAACCACCGGTTGTTCCTGCTTCACGGCGAGTCGAAATATTATGATGTGCTTGAACGCACTCTTTACAACGGCCTGATATCGGGTGTCGCCCTCGACGGCGGCTCATTCTTCTACCCTAACCCGCTTGAAAGCATGGGGCAGCATCGTCGACAGCCTTGGTTTGGCTGCGCTTGCTGTCCGTCAAATATCGCCCGTTTCATTCCCTCACTGCCCGGCTATGTGTATGCCGTAAGAAACAAGGAAGTATTTGTAAACCTCTACATGTCAAACACCGCCAACCTTGATGTTGACGGAAAAGCCGTGACGCTTACCCAACAGACCAACTATCCCTGGAGCGGCAATGTCGAGGTGATTATAGACAAAAACAAGGCCGGCTATTTCATACTGAAACTGCGTATACCCGGATGGGTGAAAAATCAGCCTGTTCCAAGCGATCTGTATACTTATTCCGACAAGAAACGCCCTGGCTATACCGTGACCGTCAATGGCGTTCAGGCTGAAGGAGAGCTGACTGATGACGGATATTATTCCATCGACCGCAAGTGGAAGAAAGGCGACAAGGTTGAGATAAGGTTCAATATGGAGCCACGCACTGTAAAAGCTCATCCGAAAGTGGATGCCGATCGCGGACGCGTGGCTATCGAGCGCGGTCCTATCGTATATTGCGCAGAATGGCCCGACAACAACTTCAATGTACTCAACTGCCTGGTAAATCAGAATCCGCAATTTGAAGTTTCGGACAATTCCGATATGCTCGGCGGCGTAGTCATACTGTCAACCGATGCGCAGATACTCCGCTACGATAACAAGGGACGGCTTTTGACCGATGATGTCAGGCTCAATCTCATACCTTACTACGCATGGTGTCATCGAGGCAGCGGAAATATGTCGGTGTGGCTGCCACAGGAGGTCAGTGTGGCACGTCCGGTAATGCTCCCTACCCTTGCATCGCGTACACGGATTAAGGCATCGCGCCCGATGCCGTCACTGTCGTCACTGAATGACGGACTCTTGCCACGTGATGAAAATGACCGCTCAATACCCTATACTTACTGGCCGTCACAGAAAGGAAGCATTGAATGGCTCACATACGAACTGCCTGTAAAGTCCACGATAAGCAACTCTACTGTATTCTGGTATGATGACAGCCCGTGGGGAGGCTGCCGCATTCCAAAATCCTGGCGACTGTATTACAAAAATGACTCCGGCAACTGGCAACCGGTAACAGGCGCTGACAATTATGGCATCGCTACAGGGACAGGAAACACAGTAAACTTTGATCCGATGGAAACCACAGCCGTAAAGCTTGAGGTGGAATTGCCTGACGATAACACGACCGGAATATTCGAGTGGCAACTAAATTAAACCGATTATTTAACCGCAACAACCATCAAAATGACTGAAAAAGAGAAAATGCTCGCCGGCATGATTTATGATGCCAACTATGATGCGGCATTGATAGAAGAACGCCTCAAATGCAAGGAGCTGTGCCGCGACTACAATGATCTACGCCCATCTGACATGGCATCGCGCAATGCGCTGCTACGCCGTCTGCTCGGCGAAGTTAAGGGTGATCTGCTGATAGAGCAGCCTTTTTATTGTGACTACGGGTACAACATTTCGGTTGGACGTAATTTTTACTCCAATCACAACATGGTCATTCTTGACGGAGCGCCCGTAACATTCGGCGACAACGTATTTGTGGCTCCGAACTGCGGGTTCTATACGGCAGGCCACCCGCTGGACTACGAAAGACGCAACAAAGGCCTCGAATATGCCCGTCCGATCAAGATAGGCAACAACGTATGGATCGGGGCACAGGTGTGCGTTCTGCCCGGTGTCACCATCGGCGACAACTGTGTCATCGGAGCAGGCAGCGTGGTCAACAAAGATATACCCGCCAATTCACTTGCAGCCGGCAATCCGTGTAAAGTTATCCGGCAGATAGATAACGCCGGATAACAGTCATAATTCCCGATTATTTCGCCGTATCCTCGTCAAGACTTGTACGGGCAGCCTGATCACGCGCAAGCATCAGCTTTCGCTCGAGCATTTCGCGTTTGAGTGTCATGGTCTTAGCCTGATACATGTTATATGCGAGTGCCCATGCAAGACCCACAGATCTGGCATCATTGCGCGGCAAGGTAACGGAATAGGATGACTGACCGTTATAGGAGATCTTCACCGGAGCGCCCTGATGAGCGGCAAGCACACGTCCGACAGAATCACATTCGGCACCGGTGAAGGTAATCATTTCTGTCGATCCCGACCTGTAATTACGCTCCCCGTCATACGCTACGGTAGCCGAAGTGGCTGTAACCCCATCGACCGTCACGCTTACCGAGCTATGTCGTTTTGCCGGGCCGTTAAGCGAACTTATCATATAAAACTCGCCTGACGGGCTTACACGGCCTTCAAGTCCGGTACGAGCAAACAGATTGTCGTCAGCCAGTTCCTTAACAACATAATATCCCTCAACAAGCTGAGGATTGTCAACAAACTTAAAATAATTCTTAAGCGAGTCAGCGCGGTAAGCGTACAATACCTTAAGACTGTCAGTCTGCTCAATCTCAGCTATCGTCTTACGCTCCATGACAATACTGCGCAGATGCATGCCTTTACGCTGTGCGTCGATCTCTCCGGGATACTTCACCTTAAGCGTGTCCAGCATCTGCTCGGCAAGCTCGTAATTGCCTGCGGTCATAGCCGAATCTGCCGAGTTGTAGAGCGCGTTGGCTCCGGACTGTGACCCACTTGTGCCACACGCTGTGAACGCGGCAGCCAGCATTAACGATATGATTGATTTATTTACTGCGTTGTACATCTTTTACTCCTTTTACCGTTTTAAGTTTCTTGATAAGATTATTAAGCGCCACCGTATCAGGGACTCCGACTACAAGAAATCCCTGGAATATACCGTCGTTACTTGAAATAGATATGCTTCGAAGCGTCGCCTCCTTCTCCTTGTTGATTATGGAGGTCACATTAGTGACAATACCGATATCATCATTACCGATAATACGCAATGTTGCCGCAAACTGACTGCCAAGCTTACCCGACCACCTGGTGTTGATGAGACGGTAGGGATACTTCTCGCGGATATTGGCGGCGTTAGGACAGTCGCGTCGATGAATCTTTATGACTCCTTCAGCCGAAATAAAGCCAAATACGTCATCACCGTAAATAGGATTGCAGCACTTGGAGAGCCTGTAATTGATTCCCTTGATATTATCGCCGATTACCAAAACATCGTTGGACGCTTCATTCTCTTCAGGAAGCGCCAGCTGGAACTCTTCGGCCGACCTCGTCTCCACAGCATTATCAGGCCGTTCAACAGCTTCATATTCGGCAAGAATATCGTTGATATCAACCGTCTCGGCAGCAACGGCATCATAGAAATCGGTCACGGTGCGGTAGCCCATCTTCTTGATTACCTTCATTATGATGGGTTCTCGCAATTCAATCTTACGGTTTTTAAAACGCCGTTCCACCAGCTCCTTACCGAGCGCGGCGGTGCGGTTGGCCATCTCATGAACCGTCTGGCGTATTTTGTTGCGCGCCTTGGAAGTCACTACAAATCCCAGCCAGTCGAGCTTAGGCACCTGAGTCGATGATGTCAGGATCTCCACCGTGTCACCGCTCTTCAGCTTATAGTTGAGTCGCTCGTTCTTGCCGTTGACCTTTGCCCCGACGCACTTGACACCGAGATTCGAGTGGATATTAAACGCAAAATCAAGTACTGTGGCTCCGTATGGCAGCTTGAAAAGATCACCCTTGGGCGTGAATACAAACACCTCCTTGTCATAGATGTCCATCTTCATGTTTTTCATCAGCTCCATAGGGCCGGTCTCGGCTGTCTCGAGAATATCGCGCACATTGTTCATCCACGCGTCGAGATTACCCTCGCTCTTACCGCCCTTATACTTCCAGTGGGCGGCAAGACCCTTCTCGGCGATAAGATCCATGCGCTTGGTGCGTATCTGCACCTCAACCCAGCGCTGTCCCGGGCCATATACAGTGATGTGCAACGACTCATAGCCGTTGCTTTTAGGTATGCTCAGCCAGTCCTTCATTCGTGACGGATTGGGCTGATACAGGTCGGTAATTATCGAATAGGCAAGCCAGCAGTCACTCTTCTCCTTTTCAGGCTCGCTGTCGATTATTATGCGGATTGCGAAAAGGTCATATATGTGGTCCAGGTCATTCTTCTGCTTCTTCATCTTGTTCCAGATGGAATAGATTGACTTGGTACGACCTTTGAGCTCAAATTTCAGGTTAGTGGCGCCGAGCTTTTCCTTGATCGGCTTGACAAACTCCTCGATATAGGCGTCACGTACTTTCTTGGTCTCGTTCAGCTTATGGGCTATGTCGGTGTACACCTCACGGTTGGTATATTTCAGCGACAGGTCCTCAAGCTCCGACTTGATGGCATACAGTCCCAGTCTGTGAGCCAGAGGAGCGTAAAGGTAATTTGCCTCGTATGCCACGTCATGCACCATCTTCTCGTTGGGATGATGATTTATGGCGCGCATAAGCACGTATCGGTCAACAATCATGATGATGATGACCCTTATATCCTCGGCGAAAGTCAACAGCAGTTTGCGGAAATTATCACTCTCCACAGCCGCCTGCTTGCTATATAAGGTCGACACCTTGAGCAGTCCGTGTATCAGACGCGCTATATCCTGACCCCATATTCTAACCACTTCTTCATGAGCGATGAACTCGCTCTTACACAGCGGAGCCAGCAAAATGGCTATCACCATATTGCGGTCAGGGCTTATCATTTCACACATGGCCACTGCGGTAGCCATATTGTGAAGCGTAGGATTAAATCCGTAGCGGTCACGGCGATAGTGGTTGTTGGCGATGCCATCCGCTATCGTCTTCTTCACGCGCACTATGTCATCGGGCTCGACCACACCACGTGTCAGTCTGAGCAGTTTACGATAGGTTGAAGTAAGTTTTTCCCTCTCCTCGGGCGTATAGTAAGTAGACTTCTCCATCATTCAGTCGGTCATTCGACCGGCAGACGATTCAGTTCCTCAATATAATCGAGTAGCTCGGTGCGTCCGCGCCGGTCAGTGCTTGATGTATAAAATACCGGGGGCAATTCCTCCCACTGTTCTCTAAGACGGTCAAGATATTTGGCTGTCTGCTTTTTGCCGGCAGCCGGTGTCAGCTTGTCAAGTTTAGTAAACACTATGGCAAACGGGACTTCGTTTTCTCCCAGCCACTCCATAAACTCAAGGTCGATGGGCTGCGGATCATGACGGCTGTCGATAAGCACAAAAAGATTGGTCATCTGGGTGCGTTCGAGGATATAATCCTCTATGATACGGCGTATCTCGGCCTGCATCTTCTTGCCGCGCTGCGCATAACCGTAGCCGGGCAGATCGACAATATACCATTCGTCATTAATCAGGAAGTGATTGATAAGCGTAGTCTTACCGGGTGTCGATGAAGTCATGGCCAGACCCTTGCGGCCGGTAAGCATGTTGATCAGCGAAGACTTGCCGACATTACTGCGCCCGATAAAGGCATATTCGTGACGCGAAGTGTCAGGGCACTTGGTTACATCTGAATTACTTATCTCGAATTTTGCTGAAGTTATATTCATAATATACTTTCCTTATAGCGTTGTAAAGTTACAACATTTTTAATATAATACAACCCATAATACCCACTTATTGTTTATCTTTGCGCCATTATGGGAGAAAACCGTCATCGTGAAAATATATTCCGCTTCAAGCAGTTTTCGGTTGCCAACCGGCTGGCAGCAATGAAGGTAGGCACCGATGGTGTGCTGCTCGGAGCATGGGCCGACACTACCGGCGCCGGGCGAATACTTGATGCCGGAACAGGATCGGGACTCATCGCCCTTATGCTCGCCCAGCGCGCTCCCGGGGCGTCGATAACAGCCATTGACATAGTGGATGATGCTGTCGCCGAGGCTGCCGCAAATATAGCCGCATCACCGTGGTCCGACTGCATCACCGCCCTGCGTGAGGACATGCTTACGCACCGTCCCGACTGTCCCTACGACCTCATCGTCAGCAATCCCCCTTTTTTCAACACCACATTACGCTCACCCGACAGTGCCCGGGCCCTCGCCCGCCATGGCGACGGACTTACGTTCGAGTCGCTCATAGCCATAGCCCCGTCACTGCTTGCTCCCGGCGGCACGCTTGCATTTATATCACCGGCCGAACGCGAGGACGACATTGTCTGCGCCGCGGCAATGGCACGCATGCATATCACACGGCTTACCCGCGTCTATACCCGCCGACGCGCGGTTGTTCCTACACGCATTTTATGGCAGCTCACCATGCAGCCCGCACCGCTCGTCACGGCGTCATTAAGGGTCGGCGACGAGGATTACACAGCCCTTACCGAGCCTTTTTATCTTGACCGGCCGACAGTGACAACTTAACATTATTTTCCCCTTATACACATATTTTACAGCAGGTTATTTGGCAATACGCAAATAGTGTCGTATATTTGACCCGCAATATGTTTAATCATGAACGATATTACCAAACTTTTTATAGACCTGCTTAATCAATTCAAGAGCGTTGACATCGCTGATTCGGAATTCAAAAAAATGATCCATGAGGATCCGGAACTACGTGCCGAATACCGTGAGTGGTGCGAGACCGTCGGCAGCTCCGAAAAAATGGGTTTCCTTGATTATTGCGAGGAATACCTCTCTTCGCAGGATTCTATCTATGACATGCTGAATGACTTTGATGAATAAAACAGACTTCACCCCGATCATGAGATTACCGGCCGAGTGGGAGCCGCAAGGCGCCATTATCATTGCGTGGCCACATGCCGACACCGACTGGGCTTATATGCTTGACGAAGCCCAAGCATGTTTTACTTCAATCATTGAAGCAATTACCGCCGAGCAGACTGCGATAGTCATCGCTCCCGACATCGATGAAGCGCGCCGACATCTTGTAAATGCACGCCAGGACCGGCTGCTGCTTGTACAACTCCCCACCAACGACACCTGGGCACGTGACTTCGGGCCTATAACACTTGTCACGGACAACGGCTACGCCGTGGCTGACTTCAAGTTCAACGGCTGGGGACTTAAATTCGCGGCCGACAAGGACAATCTCCTCACACGGGGTATGATCGACAAAGGAGTGCTGAGATGCGAGTACATAAACCGGCTCAATTTCGTTCTTGAGGGCGGATCGATCGAAAGTGATGGAAAGGGCACATTACTCACCACTTCCCGATGCCTGCTGTCACCCAACCGCAACGGTGAGTTCAGCCGCAGCGATATCGAGGAGGTTCTCACGGCCCAGTTCGGGCTTAGAAAAATACTGTGGCTCGAGCATGGATACCTTGCCGGCGACGACACCGACAGCCATATAGATACCCTCGCCCGCCTCGCTCCCGGCGACACAATACTCTACACAGGCTGCAATAATGCTGATGATGAGCACTTCGAGGAGCTGCAGGCCATGCGGCAGGAACTGATGGAATTTACCACTTCTGAGGGCAATCCCTACAACCTCATCGAGCTTCCGCTGCCTGATCCTGTCTACGATGCCGACGGCATGCGTCTCCCGGCCACGTATGCCAACTTCCTTATAATGAACCGCACTATCCTCATGCCCTCCTACCGGCAGCCGATGAACGACGAGCTCGCCGCAAAGATAATGCGCATTGCTTTTCCTGACCATGAGGTGCGCATGATCGATTGCGTGGCCCTCATCCAGCAGCATGGTTCACTTCATTGCGTGACCATGCAGGTTCCAAATGACATTTTACCGATATGACCAAAATTCTACGTACAGGCATAATACAACAGGCCAATACAGCCGATATCGCCGACAACCGTCGCCGGCTTGCAGAAAAAATGGAGCGTCTTGCCGCACAGGGCGCGCAGCTGATTGTCAATCAGGAGCTTCACGACTCCCTCTACTTCTGCCAGACAGAAAATACCGGATTGTGTGATCTTGCCGTCAACTTTCCGTCGGAGACAACCGAGTTTTACTCGTCGCTGGCCAAACGGCTCGGCGTTGTCATCGTAACTTCTCTTTTTGAGCGCCGCGCCCCGGGCCTCTATCACAACACAGCGCTCGTATGGGAACGCGACGGATCGCTTGCCGGCACTTACCGCAAGATGCACATACCCGATGATCCTGCATATTATGAAAAATTCTATTTCACCCCCGGCGATCTCGGATTTGAGCCTATCGACACTTCGGTAGGACGCCTTGGCGTGCTTGTGTGCTGGGACCAGTGGTATCCGGAGGCAGCCCGCCTCATGGCGCTGCGTGGTGCCGAGATGCTCATATATCCCACCGCCATAGGCTGGGAGAGCAGCGATACTCCGGAGGAAAAGGCTCGTCAGCTTGAGGCATGGGTGACTGTACAGCGCGGTCACGCCGTGGCCAACGGACTGCCGGTGGTCACAGTCAACCGTGTAGGCCATGAACCTGATCCGTCGGGCGCGACCAACGGCATTACATTCTGGGGCAACTCATTTGTCGCAGGGCCTCAGGGCGAGTTTCTTTACCGCGCCCCCGACAATTGTGAGGTAGAACATATCATCGACATAGACATGGAACGCAGCGAAAACGTGCGCCGCTGGTGGCCTTTCCTGCGTGACAGGCGCATAGATGCCTATGACGGACTTACCCGACGATTTATCGACTGATTAAAATACACTGACTCATGGCACTTTGGACTATTTGGCTGAGCATTGCGGCCCTATTGCTCATCATTGAGCTCCTTTCAGGTTGGATCGCCACATTCTGTGTGGCCGTAGGATGTTTTGTAGCAGCCATTATCGACCTTTGCGGAGGAGGCCTGGTTCTGCAGTTGTCAGGTGTTATAACGGGCGTGATCATAGCGTTCATTTATCTCGCCCCGTTTGTCAACCGCTTCAATTCGCGCCGCCACCGCAACCGCGAGGCATACAACAGCAACATGGACGCACTGATAGGTCGTGTGGTCTCCGTGACCCGTCCCATCGCCCCCGAGCGTCCGGGCCGTGTGCAGATTGACGGTGACAGCTGGCAGGCGCGGGCCGACCGCCCTGACGAGTCGATTGATCTCGGCGACACAGTGCGCGTGACCGGTTATGACAGCATTATCCTGATAGTAAAAAAAGTCAACCCATAAAAACCTCACCAAAACCATTATGGCAACATTCATCCTTCTGGGACTCCTGGTCCTCGCCGTGATCATAATAGTATCGGCCGGTGTGAAAATAGTTCCGCAAAGCGAAACACGTGTCATCGAGCGCCTCGGACGCTTCCATAGCGTACTGTCGCCGGGTCTTAACATAATATGGCCGTTCATTGACAAGCCCAAGGTGGTCTATACCCGCCGCGTGGAGACAATGGTCAACGGAGCCCAGGTAGTGCGTGTCACCTCGTCAACATCCATCGACCTGCGCGAACAGGTATATGACTTCCCTTCACAGCAGGTGATCACCAAAGACAACGTCACTACCGAGATCAACGCCCTGCTCTACTTCCAGATAGTCGATGCGAAGAAAGCCGTATATGAAATCGACAATCTGCCCAACGCGCTTGAAAAGCTAACACAGACCACGCTGCGAAATGTGATCGGCGAGCTTGAGCTTGACCAGACACTCACTTCACGCGACACAATCAACTCGCGCCTGCAGGTGATCCTCGACGACGTGACCAACAAGTGGGGAGTGAAGGTTAACCGCGTGGAACTTCAGGACATCACTCCTCCAAAGAGCGTACGCGAGGCGATGGAGAAGCAGATGCAGGCCGAGCGTAACCGCCGTGCCGAAATACTTAACGCCGAAGGTCAGAAAACATCGGTCATACTCCTGTCAGAGGGCGAAAAGCAGTCGCAGATCAACCGTGCGACCGCCGTCAAGGAGGCCGAGATACTCCGTGCCGAGGGTGAGGCCCGTGCCAAGGTGCTGACCGCACAGGCCGAAGCGGAGGCAATCATGCGTGTAGCAGAAGCCATCAAAGCTTCCAACACCGATCCCGCAACCTACATGCTCGCCATGAAGTATATCGAGACCCTCAGCGAAATGACATCAGGCCGCGACAACAAAACCGTCTACATACCCTATGAGGCTTCAGGCGTACTGAGCTCAATCGGGGCTATAAAGGAAATGTTTGCACGCCAGGGATAAGAGGCTGCCAAAACAA
>CAZIPQ010000045.1:0-16417 GCA_964541165.1 uncultured Muribaculum sp. | reverse complement strand
CGAATACTGGAACTACGCCAAGCTGATATCGGGAGTGCTGCGTTACGGCATGCCTATCGATCAGGTACTTAAGCTTGTAGGCGGTCTTGAATTGGACAGCCAGTCAATCAATACATGGAAGATGGGCGTGGAGCGCGCGCTGAAAAAATATCTTCCCAACGGTACCACCGCCAAGGGGCAGCGCTGTCCCAACTGCGGCAACGAGACTCTCATATATCAGGAAGGATGCCTTATCTGCACATCGTGCGGCACCTCAAAATGCGGATGATGCGCGCTTGAGATAAAAAAACGGCCGGTTTATGGAAAAAACTTCCTAAACCGGCTGTTTTTTTCATATTTATGCTTAACTTTATTGCTCTGTGATACATTATAGATAGTATAGCGATATTATTACAACACAACAAACATCATATATATGAAACTGCAATTTTATATCGACTACCGCACTGTATGGGGCGAATCGGTCTATATGACCGGATCGATACCCCAGCTCGGCTCAGATGACGAGTCAAAGGCTGTCCGGCTCAATCTCGACGGCAACGGCATCTGGAGCGTCGAACTTGAGTTGCCCGACGGAACGGCCGCGTTTGACTATCATTACTTCGTGCGCCATGACAATGGATCAGTACGTCATGAATGGGGGCCTGTGCACCGCTTCCATCCCGGCTCTGAGGTCAAAGCCTACGACATCTACGACCGATGGCAGGATCAGCCCATGGACAAGCCTTATTACTCGGCTGTGTTTACCGACTGTATCAACCGTCGTGACCACCGTGACATGCCGCCGGCATATCATGGCGGGGAGGTTGTCATCAATGTCACCGCGCCTATGATAGGCACCGATGAGGTGCTTGCCCTATGCGGCGATGATGAGGCTCTCGGCAACTGGGATCCGTCACGTGCGGTGTTAATGAACGACAGCTGCTTCCCCGACTGGACATGTGCCATCGACATGCAGGAGGTGAGACTGCCGTTCCGATATAAATTCCTTGTGCTTGACAAGCACACTCACAAGGTACTCGCTTGGGAAAACGGCGATAACCGCGTGATGAACATCATGCCCGAGCATGAGGACTCGATGCTTGTCATCAATGGCCTGCGGTTTATCAACTCACGCCCGGCATGGCGTGGTGCCGGCGTGGCAATCCCCGTATTCTCGGTGCGCACCGAGGATGACTTCGGCGTGGGTGACTTCTTCGACTTGAAGAAGATGGTTGACTGGGCAGTGGCTACCGGACAGAAATTCCTCCAGATCCTCCCCATCAACGATACCACGATGACCCATACGTGGACCGATTCGTATCCCTACAACGCCAACTCGACGTTTGCTCTTCATCCGATGTACATGCGTGTCAACGAGCTTGGCACCCTTATCGATGTTGACCGCAGGGAGCATTACGAGCGTTTGCGCCGTGAGCTGAACGCATTGCCTCAGGTCGACTATGAGCGCGTCAACGAGGCCAAGAATGCTTACATGCGTGAGATATATGCTCAGGAAGGACGCAACACCCTCGACTCGCTCGACTTTAAAAACTTTGTCGGTGCCAATGAGGCATGGCTCAAGCCTTATGCCGCATTCTGCGTGCTGCGCGACATCAACGGTACTCCTGAATTTGGCAAGTGGGGCGAGTATGCGGTATATGATGCCGCCCGGATCGAAAAGTTTGTTGAGGATCACAGCGAAGAGATCAATTATGTCTACTATATCCAGTATCATCTTGACCGTCAGATGCGTGAGGTTCACCGTTATGCCGGTGAGCATGGCGTGGCCTTCAAGGGTGATATCCCCATCGGTATATCGCGCGACTCGGCTGATGCCTGGATAGATCCCCGCCTGTTCAATATGGACTGTCAGGCAGGAGCTCCGCCGGATGACTTCTCCGTGCTGGGTCAGAACTGGGGTTTCCCGACCTACAACTGGGAAGAAATGAGCCGTGACGGCTTCGCATGGTGGAAAGCCCGTTTCCGCAAGATGTCCGACTATTTCGATGCCTACCGCATAGACCATGTGCTCGGCTTCTTCCGAATATGGCAGATCCCGATGAACGCCCTTCACGGTCTGCTCGGTATCTTCAATCCAGCGCTGCCGTTCTCTCCCGAAGAGCTGCGTGACAGTTACGACTTCTGGATCAATGTGGAGATGCAGACCAAGCCATATATCATGGACTGGTTCCTCTATGACTTCTTCGGAGAATATACCGACGAGGCCCGTGCGCGCTTCCTTGTACCGGCCGGCGAGGGACGCTATCATCTGCGTCCTGAGTTTGACACCCAGCGTAAGGTCGCCGAATTCTTTGCCGACGAGGAGAAGAATGATAAGAACGAACGCCTGTGCAACTCGTTGCTCGGTCTGATCGATCAGGTGCTGTTCATTGAGGATCCGTATGAGAAAGGCAAGTATCATCCGCGCATTTCGGCTCAGTACACCTACATCTACCGTTCGCTCAGCGATTATGAGAAGTGGTGTTTCAACCGTCTGTACAATGATTTCTTCTATCGCCGTCACAATGATTTCTGGTATGGAAAGGCGATGTGGAAGCTTCCCCCGCTGCTCGATGCTACATCGATGCTCACATGTGCCGAGGATCTCGGTATGATACCGGCCTGTGTGCCTGCCGTGATGGACTCGCTCCAGATGCTGTCGCTCGAGATACAGCGCATGCCCAAGGATCCGCAGGCCGAGTTCGGCAACACGTGGGCTTATCCTTACCTGTCGGTATGCACCACATCTACCCACGATATGGGTGGAATACGCCAGTGGTGGGAAGAGAACCGCGAGATTACGCAGCGTTACTACAACGACGCGCTGCATGAACAGGGTCCGGCACCGCAATATGCCGAGCCGTGGATCTGCGACAAAATCATCACCATCAATCTGCAGTCACCGTCGATGCTGGCCATATTCCCGCTTCAGGACTGGCTGTCGATGCATGGCACCCTTCGCCGTGAGGACCCGCGTGAGGAACTGATCAACATCCCGGCCAATCCGCGTCACTACTGGCGCTACCGCATGCACCTCACTGTCGAGGAGCTGCTTGCCCAGACCGAGTTTAACAACTACATCAAGTCAAAGATCCATTCCACCGGCCGCTGATAAACGGCTGAAGATACAGGCGACGGCCGGCAGACTGAATTCTCTGCCGGCCGTCGGTGTCTTTATAAAGAAAGAGCGTTTTCTGATCCTCGCGGACCAGAAAACGCAAAAACAGTGTATAGAGTTATAGATTAATAATTAGACGTCAGTGTTGAGTTGTACAGGCGGCAATCCTGCGGGAAGGGGAATATCCACAGCGGTGACGACGGGCTTATGCTGTACACGCCGTCTTCGCCGAGGTCACGGGTGATGGTGGTGGCATAGGCGCTTTCGGTGTTCCAGCGGCGGCGGTCAAAATAGTTGTAGACAGTGGTGAGCATTTCGATGCGCTTCGCCTTCTGGAGCTCAGCCATGGCCTGCGCTTCGGTCGTGATATCGCCGCGTGATGCCAGAGGAGAGTGGTTGAATATTCGTTTTTCAAGAACCCGGTCGAGCATTTTAAGGCCGTCGTTGATCTTGCCAGTGCGGATTAGAGATTCGGCAGCTGCGTAGATCACATTCTCGGTGCGTATGCCGGCCACGTTGTAGTGTACGTCGGAAGCTCCGCAGAGGTTTGCGCCTTCAGGACCGTATCCGTAGGTGTTGCTGTCCCAACCATTGCTCGGGTCAAGCAGCTTGATATAGTCGTTGGGGTTGATGGCTCCCACTACCTCAGGGGTCACTATCAGTCCGTAATAGTCGCCGAGGTTGGAGTTGTCGCCACGCACGAGCAGATAATTGTTCTTTGACATGTAGTCGAGAGTCCACGAGCCCTTGGAGAAGGCCTCGCCGCGATCCTCTACGGTGCCGTTGAACGAAAGTGCTTTCTCGGCGTAGGGAAGAGCCTCGGCGTAGCGTTTCATCTGGAAGAGCACCAGAGCGCGTACCGCATTGCCGAGCTCGGCGCCTCCGCGGCAGGGATTGTCAATGGCTTTCTGCGGCATGGCGGCGATAATATCGTCGGCACAGTCCTCAAGTATCCGCTCATAAACGTATTTGAGCGGTTTCTTCTCTTTCAGTTCCTGTGCGTTGGTATTGTCTACGTAGGGAATGCCGCCAAGCTGGTCGATGGTGGCTTCGTCGTATTGAGGGGCATATATGTTGGCTGCGAGGAAGTGCATCCAGGCGCGCACCACATGTGCCTCGGCCACGATCTCCTTGCGCTGCTTATCATCGCCGGTAGCATCATCGGCTTTCGAGATGATGACATTCATGTAGTTGATATACTGGTACAGACGGTCATAGACAAGATCATTGTCGGTCAGCACCTCACGGTCGACATTTTCGTCATAGGTGAGTATGGCATAGGTGATCGTGTTTTTGTTGGCCATCATCTGTGCAGGAGTCTTCCATGTCTCGGGATAGCAGTTGTTGACAAGTGCCTCCATTTTAGTGCGCGTACCGATTACATAGTTGGTATTGAGCAGGGTCTCGAGATCGTTGACTGTGCTCAGGGTCGACTTGCCGAGGGGCACGATGTCGAGCTTGTCGTCGCAACCCGTCATGATGAGGGCTGCCGCTAAAAATGCTAATATCTTTTTCATTGATGGTGATGCTTAGAGGTTGAAGAAAAGACTCATTGTGTAGCTGCGCGGAGTGCGTGGGCCGGGACCGCTGCCCATCATGGCTTCCGGATCATATCCGTGAGAATTGCGTACCCATGTGTGGACATTGTTCATCTGGGCGCGCAGACGCAGGTCGTTAAGGCCGATCTTGCGGCACAGCTTGCGGTCAAAGTTGTAGCTCAGCACGAGAGTGCGCAGCTTCATGTAGTCGGCATGCTCGACATTATTGTTGCGGTAAGTGCCGCCGTAGTAGCAGCTCGAGTAGTCATACTTGTCGGTGCTGGGAGCGCCGTTGGCGGGTACCGTGGTGTCGCCGCGCCAGTAGTTGAGGGCCGATGCGGGGATCTCGGCGCTGCCGAATGTAACGCCATAGCCTGATGCGGTGCCGCCGGTGTACCAGTCGTTGTTGATGCGCATGTAGTGGCCGCCGTAGAAGTTGAACATGGCCGAAAGCGAGAAGCCGCGCCATGTGATCTCGGGAGTCAGCGAGCCGCTGAACTTGGGAGTGGCGGTGCCGCAGTATATGGCATCCTCGATGGTGAAGTCCGAGTTGTTGATACTGGTAGTGTGGACTTCGCCCTCATGGTCGCGCCATCCTACGAAGGTCACACCATCCTTCTCGATAAGGCCTGCATAGTCAAATGAGAATATCGAGTTCATCGGGTAGCCCTCGCGCAGACTCATTGTCAGGTACTCGTAGCCGCTCTGCGGATAGTGTGATACCTTGGTGATCTTGTTTTTGTTGTAGGCGAAGTTTACGCCGAGGCTGATGCCGAGGTCATTGCGGCTGTTGGCCTGAAGGATGCGGCCGTCAAGCTGAATTTCAATACCGCGGTTGGTCATGTTGCCGCTGTTGATGGTAAGGTAGCTCCAGCCTGTAGTGTGGTCGAGGTCGGTACGGGTGAGCAGGTCGCTGCCGCTCTTGTGATAGTAGTCGATAGAACCGTTCAGGCGATAGCCGAAGAAAGCGAAATCGACGCCGACGTTCCATGTCTCGGTCTTTTCCCAGCGGAGCTGGTCATTGGGAGGAGCTACGAGTGAGCCGCTCTTGTCGCCGGTGATGAAGTTGTTGGTTATCTTGGCTGTCAGGTAAGATGATACCGAAGAGTCGATATTACCGGTAAGACCGTAGCTGCCGCGCAGCTTGAGGGCATCGACAGCGGTGTAGGGCTGCATGAACGCTTCGTTGTGCATGTTCCAGCTTGCACCAACTGACCACAGGGGACGACCGCGGAACTTAGGATCGGCGCCGAAGAGGTCGGTCTTGTCAACACGGTAGCTGCCTGACAGCGAATAGCGGTTGTCATACACGTAGTTGGCGTTGAAGTAAATCGAGTAGAAGCGGTGGAGCACGTCGGAGGTCGACGGAGTGATCGGATCGGTGTGGAGTATCACGGCCTCTTCGCCAAACACGCCGGTTGTGGGCTTGTTGAGGAAGCTCCAGTCAGTAAGCAGGTTGAGGTTGGACTGGGTGGCGTGGTCGTAACCGTAGAGTACTTCCGAGTCGGTATAGGTGTGGGTCTGACGATATTCTATACCGCCGAGTACATTGATCGAGTGAGGACCGAAGTCGCGCTTGTAGTTGGTCTGGCCACGGAATGTGTAGAACTGGCTGTGAGTGTTGATGGTCGAGAGCAGACCGCCGTCGGGCACATGGTGAACGGTGGGATTGACCTCTGTCTCAAGATGGTACATCTGTCCGGTCGAGTCAAACTCGTACTGGTCAGGATGCTCCATGTAGTCATAGAATACATCCATCGTGAATTCGATGGGCACTTTCTTGGTCATGGTGCCGCCGGTGGTGTAGGTTGAGTACAGACGGCGCATCAGGTAAGTATCGGCCTCGCGGTGAGTCTGCGAACGGCTGTTGATGTCCTCATACTGGAACTGAGCCTGTGCCGTCCAGCCCGGAAGCAGCTTGAACAGACCGTGGATGTAAGTACGGATATTGGTGTAGTTGTACTTGTTGAAGTTGCGGTTCATCTCCTCGTTCAGATTGTAGGTACAGTCCTTCAGCTCGAAGTCGGGATTGTCAAACGCCGCATATCCGGGATAGATCTCGGCCTCCATGCGTGCCAGCGAGCCATCCTCGTTGTACATGCTCTGGTAGGGGAGGAATGAGTTGATGCCTGCATAGTTGGTTGATGTCAGGGCATGAGTCTTGCGGCGGTTGTTGAGCACATTGACGCCGAGCGAGAGGTCAAACCACTTGGCCACCTTCAGGTCACCCTTGTATTTGAAGGTAAGTGAATTGGAGTTTTCCTTCTTCACTCCCATATTGTCGGTTGAGTAATTGGCCACGATGCTTGATGTGAGGGCCTTTCCCTGAGTGCGCAGGGCGATGTTGTACTGCTGGTTGACATGAGTGCGGTCATGTACATTCTGCCATTCGCGGCGGTAGTCGTTGCTGCTCCACTTGCTGAAGGTCGAATTGAGCTCGTCATCGCTTACCTCGCCAATGTAATTGCGGTACAACATACGAGTGGCGGGGGAAATGCCGTGGATACGTCCGCTGGCGAATGATGAGGCGAGGTTGCTCAGTCCGCTCTGCTTGGGATCGTCGAGCATGTACTGGAAATTGTATTTCTCCAGTTCAAGCACTTCGGCTGCCGATGCCCACTCATAGTCATCGTAGTTGGTCTTTTCGCTGATGGTAAGGTCGGCGTTGAAGTCGATGGTGAGCTTCTCCTGCTTGGCCTGCTTGGTGGTGATGACGATAACGCCGTTGGAGGCGCGGGCACCGTAAATAGAGGCTGCCGCGGCATCCTTGAGCACGGTGATGTTCTCGACATCATAGGGATTGACGGTCGACATACCACCCTCGATGGGGAGGCCGTCAACTACTACGAGCGGAGCAGTGCGGGCCTGAAATGAGCCGGCACCGCGGATAGTGAACGCATCCTCGTCGTTGCTCGTTGACTTCATGTTCTTGACGAGGCCGGGAATCTTGCCTTCGAGATTGGAACTGAGGTCAGTTACGGAACGTTTGTCAAGATCGTCGGCCGACAGGATCTGGTAGGAGCCGGTAGCGCTCTCACGCTTGATGTTCTGATAACCGGTTACCACGACATTGCTCATCATGTTGACTGACGGCTCCATTACGACACGTATGTACTTGAAGTTATCGTTTAAGGCCATCTCAACGGGTTTCATGCCTATGTAGGTGATCTCCACCACCGGATTTTTTACACCAGGGATGATTGAGAAGTTGCCGTCGACATCGGTGGCGACACCGGTATCGGTACCTTTGATGCGTACTGATGCGCCCGGGAGCGGATCATGGTTTTCGTCAAGGACGGTTCCTGTAAGTGCCTTTTGCTGAATGGAATTCATGACATTTGTCACTGATGTCTCCTTGTCGCCGGTAGTCTGAGCAACTGTCGGCGAGGCGAGGCAAGTGGCTAATAAAAGACAGAAATACTGATATTTCATGGGATAATGGGATAAATGATTGGCAAAATGGATTATTTGTTAGCTATCGCTTCGTCAAGGGTTGCGATAAGCGCTGTATCGGAGGGGCGCTGTGCGGCCACCGATATGAAGCAACTGTCACGTCCTATGATCAGGAAGCGGGGAATGGCGTTGGCTGCCATCGCGTCGATGAAAGGCTTGCCGGTCACATCGTCAAAGATGTACTGCGGCCACGATGGATTGTCGGCTTCGACCTTTTTCTGCCATGCTTCGGTGTCCTGATCAAGCGAAATGCTGATGAAGCTGATCTCAGGATTGCCTTTATAATGCTCGGCAACCTTCTCGAGATAGGGGATCTCACGGCAGCAGGGAGCGCACCATGTAGCCCAGAGATCGATGTATACGATCTTTCCGCCGAGCAGACTTGAGAGCTGGCAACGGCTGCCGTCGGGAGCTATAAGGGTCGGATCGCTGGGAATGGGGTCGCCGTTGACCACCTTGCTGCTTTTTGAGGTGAGTATCCGGTTGAATTTTTCAGAGAGCATCGGTGCCCTGTCAAGCTGCGGCGCGATGCAGTCCATAAATTTACGGATCTCCTCGACCGAGTCCTCAAATGTCATGAACATCTGTGCGCTGCTTTCCCAAAGAGCCTTCTTGTTGGCTTCATTGACGAGTACCGAGTCGATAAGCAGTATCTCGGACACTGTGCTCTCCATGAGATTGCCTACCGGCCCATCCTGCTTCGGACCGCGGTAATATCTCCATGTGCTGAGCAGATTGGCGTGGCGGGTGATGTCGGCGTTAGGATCGATATTGTCAAGTATACTGTCGCAGGCAGTTGAGTGGTCAGTGCCGTTTATGGCCTGGTCACACTGATATACATTGAGCAACATAGCCTGGTACTTGGTGTCGTTGAGCTGGTTGTAGTAGGTCCGCAGGCTGTCGTTGCTTATATCGGCAAGGGCTGCGGTGGCCTCGGCATAGCCATTGTTTAGTATGTCGAGATAATGGCTGTAATCGTAACCCTGCTGGGGCTTGGGCTTGAACTTGAGATATTCATAAGCCTTCTGGTAAGCACTCAGAAAACGAGACTCGGCAGCGTTGTCGCCGGAGAAAGTCACCTGATCGCCATCGATGCTTATGTTGACGGTGTGCCTCTTGGCTATGCGTGCTCCCGTGGTGAGGTTGCCGCATGTGATATAGAGATCGGCGGCATCGTTGACCAATTCGGGATTGTATGTGAAACCTCCGGTTGAGTCGGTGGTTATCTCGTCGATGTACATGTCACCGTCATGGTCATAAAGGATTGTGACCAGTGCCGGAATGTCAGTAGCGACTTTGCCGACAAGCATAGGCGAGTCGGTTACGGTCGACTTGCATGCCGACAGGATGAGCATAATGCTGATGATTAAAATGGATTGACGCATGATTGGTGGTTTGGTGATTTTCACACAAATGTATGTAGTAACGGTAAAAATTGCCAAATTTATTATTTCCGGATCCGTAAAATTGACGAATTCGGAAAAGAATTAACTACATTATGCTAATTTTTGGATAGGATTAACTATACGTGTAATAAAAATGTAATATGTGTTACGCTGTATATATGCACACCAAAAATGGTCAATGTAAAAAGTATGTTGTTAAAAAAGTCGCTGCCGTGACAATGATGTCCGGTACATGTCAATGTAAAAATCCCCATCGGAAAGTATAACCTTTCCAACGGGGATGCCTGTTGTTTCAGAAATTCGTATTGTCAGATTACCTCAAGGTCGGCATTGAGACGCTGACGCACTACCTCATACATGATGATGCCGGCGGCAACCGATACGTTGAGTGAGCCGATGTGGCCAAACTGCGGGATGCTGACAAATGTATCGCATAGTTTGAGTACTTCGGGCGAAATGCCGGTGTCCTCCGAACCCATCACGATCGCGGTCGGCACGGTGTAGTCGGCACGGGTGTAATTGATGTCGGCCTTTTCCGAAGCGGCGACGATACGGTAGCCGTTGTCCTTGAGAAAACGTACAGCCCCGGTGACCGAACGCTCACGGCACACCGGCAGGTGAAGCAATGCACCGGCAGAGGTCTTGACGGCATCGCCGCCTACCGATACACTTCCGCGCTCGGGGATTACGATCGCATCGACACCGGCACACTCGGCAGTACGGGCTATGGCTCCGAAATTGCGCACATCGGTGATGCCGTCGAGCACCACGATAAATGGCAGCATGCCGTCCTCGTAAAGCTGCGGCACGATATGGTCGAGCCGGTAATATGTGACCGCTGACAGAATGGCGATGACACCCTGATGATTCTTGCGGGTGATTTTATTGAGCTTCTCCACAGGTACACGACGGGTGAGGATGCCGTGATCGCGCAGCATGCGCATCAGCTCGGCCGCCAGATCGCCCTGAAGGTCGCTCTTTATCATTACTTTGTCAATCTCTTTACCGGCCTCGATGGCCTCCATTACGGCACGCAGGCCGAAGATATAGTCGTTGGCTTCCATAATCAGTTGTTAAGTAGAGAGCGGGCATTGGCCATGGCCGCCTCATCGACATTAGAACCGCTGAGCATCACGGCAAGTTCACCGATGCGCTCCTCGGGAGTAAGATATTTTATGCGGGTATGGGTCGAGTGCTCGTCATCCTCCTTGTAGACCTTGTAGTGGGCGTCGCCTTTCGATGCCACCTGCGGCAGATGGGTGATTGCAATGACCTGAATACGCGACGATATCGCTTTCATCATGGCTCCCATGCGGTTGGCCACATCGCCCGACACACCGGTGTCGACCTCGTCAAATATGATCGACGGGAGCTGCATGCGGGTGGCGATTATCGACTTGATCGACAGCATGAGACGGGAGATCTCACCGCCTGAGGCTGTTCCTCCCACAGGCATGAGCGGCTGATTCTTGTTGAAGGCAAACAGCAGTTCTACCTTGTCGGCACCGGTCGGCCCGAGGTCGCAGGGCGTGACGCTGACTTCCACACGCAGGTTTTTCATGCCGAGCGGAACCGCGGCATCGCGCAGCTGGATGGCGAAGCGCTCGGCCTCGGCCTTGCGGCGCAGCGACAGTTCTCCGGCCAGCTGGCGGGCGGCGTTGCGTGCGCGGCGTGCCTCCTTTTCAAGCTCCTCAAGCGTAAATCCGCTGCCGTCAAGATCGGCAAGACGTGTGCGCAACTGTTCGCGCAAGGCAATCAGCTGTTCCACGGTGTCCACATGATGCTTGGCCTGCAGTGAGTATATTGAGTTGAGGCGACTCTCGATGGCATCCAGTTCAGCCGGATCAGCCTGCAGGTCGCGGTCGTAGGCTGACAGGGTCTCGGCGATATCCTGCAGTTCGATGCGGGTGCTTTCAAGGCGTTCCATTATTGAGTCGCCGTCGTCGATCACCTGCCGGAGGTCATCGCAGTAGTCTGCAGCATCACTGAGGCGTGACAGCACGTTGGACGATCCGTCGGTAAGGGCGTCGAGTGCGCCGCTCAGAGCGCTTTTTATTTCGGTTATATTGGCGAGAACGTCGCGCTGGTGTTCAAGCTCGGCCTGTTCGCCCTCGCGCAGGTTCATGGCTTCGAGCTGCTCAAGCTGAAACCGGGTGAAATCCTCGTCGGCACGGTTCTGCTCGACCGCTTTACGGGCCTCGTGGAGACGCTTTACAGCTGCACGGTAGGCACGGTAGCGCATTGCGTAGTCGGACAGTAAAGTGCGGTTGTCGGCGAGATTATCTATGACCTGAAGCTGAAATTCGGGTGACGACAGCAACTGGTTGTTGTGCTGGGAATGTATGTCGACGAGCTGCATAGCCACGTGCTGCAGCAGGTCGAGCGTCACCGGCGAGTCGTTGATGAATGCGCGTGAGCGTCCTGCCGGCGCAATCTCGCGGCGGAGGATGCAGGTGGTGTCATCCCACTCGATGTCGTTGACCAGACAATATTCTTTCAGCCCCGGATAACCCTCGACCTCAAACGTAGCTTCGATAACCGATTTCTTGCCTGAATCGCGCACGGCTTTCAGATCGGCGCGGCCGCCGAGAATGAGTGACAGCGCTCCGAGCATGATTGACTTTCCGGCACCTGTCTCACCGGTGATAATGTTGAAGCCGGTATGAAAGGTGATGTCTACTGTATCGATCAGCGCGTAGTTGGATATGTAGAGTGACTTTAACATTGCGGGATATGTTACTTGTTGGTGCCGCGTCGTATCATGTCGATACGGCTGTTGTCCGATGGATATATTTTTTCGAGCAGTTTGGCCGCTTTCTTGCGTTCGGCATCGGGAGCCTTGGTGTAGAGATTGACCAGTTCGTCCATCTTGGCGTCGTGAAACATCGACAGGGCTACTGACATCGGACGTGCCGACTGCAGGGCATCAAGGGCTTCGAGCGAATCGGTGATACGTGAGCGCGCCTTGTCGGGACTCAGTGCCATCTCGTCGAGGCCGCGCCTGTGATAAGTGTACAGCATATCCCGGAGCCCTTCGCCTGATGGGTCGGTAAAAGCCGAGAGTACGGCACTGCGGTTTTTGTTGTCCTCAAACGCCTTCCATCCGCTCTCGCCGGTGGATGACTGAGCCATCTGCACTATCTGTGCGGCTCTCGCATACCATGGATCGCCGCCATGTGACGAGAAGGTGTCGAAGTCAAGCGCCAGTATCAGGTAGCAATAGAAGTCGATGACGGCCAAAAGGTTGCTCTCAATCGCGTTTTCATTGGCGATGAGCGGATCACCCTCACGGTAGTCAAAGTCGACTTTGGTGTCCTTGAAGTTGAGGACCGTCGTTATGTAGGAGCTGTTGTAGACGGGCCGCGACGAGCTGATCTGCAGGTCGGCTACGGCACGGGTGTCATCGTAGCTCTTGATGGTAAGAAACATGTTGCAGTCGATGCGCTCGCCGGGTGATATCTGGGCTGATGTCCACTTGCGGGTATTGATATAGTCGGTCAGTGCGGTCTGCAGGGTGGTGAATGTCGAGGCGTTGGCGGTACCTACCTGCGCGGCATCTACGGTGACTTTGCAGTTGAGCTCCTGTGCGGGAGCGTCCATGACTGCAAAAAACAACAGACACAGCAGCGGTAATATGTAGCGCGGGAGCCTTGTCATAGCCGCGAATCAATCACGTCGAGGATGTCGGCGGCTACGGCCGCCTTGCTCTTTGTGTCAAAGTCGACTGTCGAACCGTCGGCCATGATTATTGTGACTTTATTGGTATCGGTGCCGAATCCGGCTCCGGGATCACGCAGAGAGTTGAGCACGATCATGTCGAGATTTTTGCGGGCCAGTTTGTCAGTCGCATGGCTTATTTCATGGTCGGTCTCCAGTGCGAAGCCTACGAGCATCTGTCCCGGACGCTTTGACGCCCCGAGCTCACGTGCTATGTCAGGATTCTTAACCAATTCGATTACCGGAGCGTCGTGTCCCTCTCGCTTTATCTTGGTTGCGCTTGGATTGGCGGGTGCATAGTCGGCTACGGCGGCACACAGAATGGCGATGTCAGCCGACGGCCACTCTTTAACACTCGCCTCACGCATTTCGCGTGCCGACTCGACGCTTACCACATGGATCGCCGGGTTAACGGCCTTGACGCTGACGGGACCGCTGACCAGTGTCACGCGGGCACCGCGCGCTGCCGCCTCCTCGGCGAGGGCATATCCCATCTTGCCTGTGCTGAAATTGCCGATGTAGCGCACCGGATCAATGCGTTCGCGGGTAGGTCCGGCGGTAATCAGTACGTGCTTGCCGGCAAGTGACTGGTTGCGGCTGAAAAATTCGTCGAGAACCTTTATGATATTCTCCGGCTCCTCCATGCGTCCCTTGCCGATGAGATGGCTTGCAAGCTCACCTGATGCAGGCTCGATGATATGATTGCCGTAGGAACGGAGCAGCTCGATATTGCGTACGGTCGAGGGGTGGGCCATCATGTCAAGATCCATGGCCGGCGCGATGAATACCGGAGCTTTGGCCGACAGATAGGTGGTGACAAGCATATTGTCGGCGATGCCGTTGGCCATCTTGCCTATCGTCGAGGCGGTGGCCGGTGCGATGACCATGGCATCGGCCCATAGGCCGAGGTCGACATGGCTGTGCCATTCGCCGGTGTTGGCGGTGAAAAATTCGCTGACTACCGGCTTGCCGCTGAGAGCCGACATGGTGACTGGAGTGATAAACTCCTTGGCTGCAGGAGTCATGACTACCTGTACCTCGGCACCGGCCTTGACGAAAAGGCGCAGCAGCGATGCCGACTTGTAGGCGGCGATGCCTCCCGTGATACCGAGCACTATATGTTTGCCTTTTAGCATCTGATCTGTATTGTTGTGTATATCGTTGGATTACTTGCCGAGCCGCATGCGTATGCGCGTGATCACGCGCTTGGTGTCCTCGGCAAATTCGCCCTGCATCATCCAGCTGTAATAGCCCGGCTCACGAGCAAATATCTTTTCCACTTCCTGACCCTTGTATTTGCCGAAGTTGAACACCTCCTTGCCGGCCTCGTTAAAGACTATGCGGCCCATCAGGTCGGCATTCTTGTTCATGCGCGAGAATTCGGCCAAAAAGGATATGTCGTTTTTCAGCGACGGATAGCGGTCAAGCTGTGCCTTGAGCACCTCATAGGTGGCGCGGGTGTCGGCATTGGCGCTGTGGGCGTTGTCGAGATCCTTGTCGCAGTAAAAGCGGTAGGCGGCCACCAGAGTGCGCTGCTCCATCTTGTGAAAGATGTTCTGCACGTCGACAAAGTTGTGACGGGCGAGATCGATGTCGACACCGGCGTTGGAAAATTCCTGCATGAGCAGCGGCACGTCAAAGCGGTTGGAATTGTAACCGGCGATGTCGCATCCCATGAACACCTGGGCCAGCTCGCGGGCTACGTCCTTGAAGCGCGGACAGTCGCGCACATCATCGTCGGTGATATGGTGTACGGCTGTCGACTCGGGCGGTATCGGCATCCCCGGGTTAATGCGCATCGTGCGCTCGATCTCCTCACCTGAAGGCATGACCTTTATGTAGGAAATCTCCACGATACGGTCACGCAGTATGTTGACACCGGTGGTCTCCAGGTCAAAAAATATAATAGGTTTCTTAAGTTGTAGTTCCATGGATGATATTGTAGGTACGTGAAGTATGCCCCGGTAATCAGAAATCGGTTACCGTCATGGGCATAAGCAGCATCAGCAGGTCATCGACGCTGTCAGGCTCCTGCGACGGTACAAATACGCCGGGACGGCTCGGGTCGCTTAGCTTGATGATGAGCTCCTCACTGCTGATGGTACCTGTGATCTCGATCAGATAGGGTGCGCTGAAGCCTATGATCATCTCCTTGCCGGTGAAGTCGCATGGAACCTCCTCGCGGGCCGATGTGCAGAAGTTGTTGTCGGCGGCACGGAGTGTCATCTTGTCAGGCTCGATCTTGAACTTCACAAGACCGTGGCCCTGATCGACGAATACGGCAACACGGCGCACGGCGTTGAGGAATGTGTGGCGGTCGACAGTGAGCACATACGGATTCTGTGTCGGGATCACACGGTTGTAGTCGGGGAATGAGCCTTTGATGAAGCGGCACGACAGTCGGTAATTGCCGCTTTCGAATGTGGCGCTCTTGGGGGTTACGGTAAGTTTCAGTTCCTGCTCCTTTGAGAAAACATTCTTCAGCACGGTGGCAGGCTTGACCGGAAGGATAAACGAGCCTTCGTGGCCTGTGGCGGCTGCATGAGTACAGTAGCGTACCAGCTTGCGGGTATCGGTGGCGACGAAAGTGATCGAGTCGGGCTTGATGTCCCACAGAATACCCATCATCTGCGGACGCAGGTCATCGTTGCCAACGGCAAAGAGCGTGTTGTCGATCCCTTTCAGGATATGCTCAACCGGGTAGGTAAACGAGAAGGTGGCGTCATCATCATCTGCATTCTCGTTCTGAGGATATTCGTTGCCGTTGAGGGCAATGAACGAGTAGTTACCGGTATTGTATTTTATCTCAACCGACAGGTTATGGTCATCAATGCAAAATTCTATACCCTGGTCAGGCATCTCCTTGAGCAGATCCACCATACGGCGTGCGTCAACACAGAAACGGCCCTCACCCTCGGCATCCATAACAGTCAGGCGTGCCACCAGAGTGTTTTCAAGGTCAGAAGCCGTAATGGTAAGCGTATCGTCGTTAAGCTCAAAAAGGAAATTATTGAGTATCGTCAAGGCGTTTTTTGAGTTGATGACTTTGCTTACGGCAGCCACGTAGCTGTAAAGCGTCTTGCTGGAGACATTAAATTTCATGATGTATCGGTTTTTTAGCTGTTTATTCCAATTAACTTACAAAAATACTAATTTCCTCCGATACTACCCCTTGGCCCGCTGAAAATTTTACAGGCCAACGC
>CAZIPQ010000044.1:0-16487 GCA_964541165.1 uncultured Muribaculum sp. | reverse complement strand
GCAAAGTGCATGGGCTTCACTCCCGACGGCATGAGCAGCGAGCAGATGAAGGAAATCTCAACAGTATTCAACCTGCCGAAGTAATAAGCTTCAGGCAGTCTGCACCAAAGGGTCGCGTGAGTCCATTCACGCGGCCCTTTTCCGTATACCTTCATTGATATATCGGCGATTATCCTTATATTTGCATATACATAACCGATCATTACCATGCGACTGCTTCAACTTCTGTTTTCAGCCGTTCTGCTGTTAACATCCGTCAATATAAACGCGCGTACCACTTACAACTTCAACAGCGGATGGCTGTTCAATATCGGTGATACTCCCGAAGCCATTAATCCCGATTATAATGATTCCGCCTGGCAACGTGTGACACTTCCTCATGCGTTTAACCAGCAGGAGGCTTTCCGTGTATCGATCGAACTTCTTACCGACACCGTGGCCTGGTACCGCAAACATTTCGATCTTCCGGCCCTTGACGGGAGCAAAGTGTTTGTAGAGTTTGAAGGAGTGCGTCAGGCTGGTGAATTTTATATCAACGGACATCGTCTCGGTCTGCATGAGAACGGTGTCATGGCTGTGGGATACGACATCACTCCCTACGTGCATCAGGGTGAGAATGTCATTGCGGTACGCATCGACAATGACTGGGATTACACTGAGCGTGACACCGACACTCCTTGGCAATGGAACAACCGCAACTTCAACGCCAACTATGGAGGAATACCGAAAAACACCTATCTGCACATCACACCCGAGATCTATCAGACTCTGCCATTATACAGCTCACTCGGCACGACAGGCATTTACGTCTATGCCACCGACATAGATGTGCCGGCAAGAAAAGCCACAATAAATACATCGTCGGAAGTACGTAATGAATCCTCAGCTCCTGTCAGATTACAGTGCCGCACCACGGTCACCGGACCCGACGGCACCGTGAAAGGCAGCTTTACAGGTAAGTCACAATTGCTGAAGCCAGGTGAAACGGCTTTGCTCACAGCATCGGCCCGGCTTGACAGCCTCAACTTCTGGAGCTGGGGCTACGGATATCTCTACGATGTCACCACCGATATAATCGACACGAATTCCGGCAAGACAATCGACTCAGCCACTACCCGCACCGGCTTCCGTAAAACACGTTTCGCCGATGGCAAAGTATGGCTAAATGACCGCGTGATACAATTTCACGGATATGCACAGCGCACATCCAACGAATGGCCGGCCGTTGGTATCTCCATACCCGCGTGGCTCAGCGATTACTCCAACCGCCTTATGGTGGAATCAGGGGGCAATTTAGTACGCTGGATGCATGTGACACCGTCAAAGCAGGATATTGAATCATGTGACCGCGTAGGTCTTGTTCAGGCAATGCCGGCAGGCGATGCAGAGAAAGACTGCGATGGCCGGCAGTGGCAGCAGCGCGTCGAGCTCATGCGCGATGCCATAATATACAACCGCAACAATCCCTCGATACTCTTCTATGAATCGGGCAATAAAGGGATTTCCGAAGAGCATATCGCCGACATGATAGCCGTGCGCGATCAGTATGACCCGCATGGAGGCCGTACATTGGGTTGCCGCGAGATGCTTGCATCAGATCTCTCGGAATATGGTGGTGAGATGCTCTACATCAACCGTAGTAAGGATATGCCCGTATGGGCAATGGAATATTGCCGTGACGAGGCGTTGCGCAAATATTGGGATGACTTTTCATGGCCCTACCATCAGGAGGGAGTCGGCCCGCTGTACAGAGGGAAGGATGCTTCCGAATACAACCACAATCAGGACATGTTTGCCGTCGAGCTGATACGCCGATGGTATGACTACTGGCGTGAACGCCCCGGTAGCGGCGACCGCTGCAGCAGCGGTGGTGCCAAGATCGTCTTTTCCGATACGAATACCCACTGGCGCGGAGCGGAGAATTACCGGCGAAGCGGCGTTACCGACCCTATGCGCATTCCCAAAGATGCGTTCTTTGCCCATCAGGTAATGTGGGGTGACACATGGGTTGATACCGAGAGCCACCGCTCACATATCATAGGCCACTGGAATTACAGCGATACGACTGTCAAACCTGTCTATGTAGTCTCTACCGCCGATGATGTCGAGCTGCTGCTGAACGGCCATTCTCTTGGCCATGGCAACCGTAGTTATGACTTCCTTTTCACATTTCCGGACGTGGTATGGGAGGCCGGTACTCTTGAGGCCGTAAGCCGGGATGCTTCCGGCAAGGAAGTTAGCCGCCACTCGATTACAACCGCCGGAGCACCGCAGCGGCTTTTAATCACTCCGGTAGGTGATCACACTGCAATCAAGGCTGACGGTGCTGACATTGCTCTCTTCCAGGTAGAAGTGGTAGATACCGACGGTCACCGCTGTCCTCTCGATAATACCGAGGTTACATTTACGATCAACGGCCCTGCCGAATGGCTCGGCGGCATTGCACAAGGTCCCGACAACTACATATTGAGCAGGACACTTCCGGTAGAATGTGGCGTAAACCGCGTTATGGTACGCAGTACAGAATTACCCGGAGCCATATCGGTAACGGCCACTGCCGATGGCTTGCAACCGGCCACCATAATGCTTGAATCAGTGCCGGTAAATGTCGAGGGAGGCCTATCGGCAGATCTTCCCGGCCGCGATCTGGAAGGTAACCTTACTCTCGGCCCCACCCCGGCATCCCCTTCCTACTCCGACCGTCTGCGCACTGTCAACATAACTTCGGCACAGGCCGGCAGCAACGAATCCGACACATCACGCTCTTACGATGACAATGAGACAACCGAATGGTCAAGCTCTGACAACCTCACTGACGCATGGATCACCTATTCACTTGAACGGCCGGCTGCCATCTCCGATATCGCGCTGAAACTTACCGGATGGCGCAACAACCGTTATCCGCTTCAGGTGTATGCCGGAGATACCATTATATGGGAAGGAGTTACCGACCGCAGTCTCGGTTACGTACACATTAATCCCGCTACTCCTGTCGTGTCTGACAAGTACACACTGCGGTTAAAAGGAGCCGCATCATCCGCCGCATCGACCGGTGTCGGCGAACTTGCAGGAGGTAAAGCAAATCAGCTTGAATCGACCGGAGGCAAAGGCACCCAGAAACGTCTGCGCATAGTTGAAATAGAATTCCTCGAACCAGCCAATAATCAGTGATCATGAATATATCGAAATCACTTTTCATACCGATACTGGGCCTGTGCTCAGTCCTCTCATCCTACGGCCAGAATAAGGTGGCATCCCCGATGGCCGACGTCAATCAGGTGATTGACAACACTTACGACAGTCTTGCCATAGCACGTATGTCACGTCCTGTTCCCGGGTCAACACGCATCGGCGATAATCCGGTTCTCTTCCTGGTCGGAAATTCCACCATGCGCACCGGCACCAAGGGTAATGGCAGCAACGGTCAATGGGGCTGGGGATATTTCTTCCCGGAATATTTCGACCAGTCGCGCATCACTGTCGAAAATCATGCTCTCGGCGGCATGAGCAGCCGCACATTCTACCGGCGCCTGTGGCCGGAGGTGCTTGAGGGGGTCCGTAAAGGTGACTGGGTAATCATCGAACTCGGCCACAATGACAACGGCCCGTATGACAGCGGACGGGCAAGGGCATCGATACCCGGCATAGGTCGTGACTCGCTTAACGTAACCATACAGGAGACCGGCGAACACGAGACAGTTTATACCTACGGTGAATACATGCGCCGTTTCATACGCGACGTAAAGCGCAAGGGAGCCTATCCGATACTCATGTCACTTACACCGCGTTGTGCATGGGATGATGCCGATTCCACACGCATCACCCGAGTTGACTCTACATTCGGATTATGGGCCCGTCAGGTAGCGCGCAAAGAGCATGTGCCGTTTGTCGACCTCAACGACATCACCGCACGCAAGTTTGAGCGTTTCGGCAAAGAAAAAGTAAAATACATGTTCTATCTCGACCGTATCCACACGTCAGAGTTCGGAGCGCGGGTCAACGCCGAGTCGGCTGCTGAAGGGCTTCGCGCTGCACGTCGCCTGCCGCTTGCCGATTATCTCTTGCCGCAAGTGCCCGATACAATAACCGGCTCCTCACGAAAGCCTGGTTGTCCGGTGATATTTACAATAGGCGATTCTACCGTAAAAAATGCCGACAACGACTCCACAGGTATGTGGGGCTGGGGATCAGTGCTTGCCGAACAGTTTGACACCACCCGTATCACGGTAGAAAACCATGCCCGTGCAGGACGTAGCGCCCGCACATTTACCGACGAGCATCTGTGGGACCGCGTATATCAGGCCCTCCAGCCGGGTGATTATGTGCTAATTCAGTTCGGCCACAATGACGCCGGTGCAATCAACACCGGTAAGGCCCGCGCCGAACTGTCAGGAACAGGCCCCGAGAGCAAGGTATTCAAAATGCCTTCAGGACGCAATCAGGTGGTCTATACCTACGGATGGTACCTGCGCAAATTTATCGGCGACGCGCGTGAAAAAGGAGCTATTCCGATTGTAATCAGTCACACCCCGCGCAATATATTCGACAACGGTCAGATACAGCGCAATGACAATAGCTTCGGAGCATGGACGCGCAGTGTCGCCGAGGCTGAAGGAGTCACATTCATCGACCTCAACCGCATAACAGGCGACAAGCTGGAGCGTATGGCTGCCGATGAGGGTCTTCGTAAAGTAGGCTCTTACTTTTGCAAAGATCATACCCACTCCTCGCTGGCCGGAGCACGGCTTAATGCCGCATCCATCGCCGAAGGGCTGCGCAGTTCCGGCAGCTTCCTCGCCGACTATCTTATTCCGGCCGGCAGCATGGCCGATTAAAAAAATTTGGCTACATTTGTCACAAGGTAAAACTCATTTATTATGCGACTTGTTATACAACGTGTGACCGGAGCCTCGGTGACAATTGACGGACAGCTTCATTCCGAGATTGACCGCGGACTGCTGGTGCTTGTAGGAGTTGAGCATGGCGACACCATCGATGACGCGGCATGGCTGGCATCCAAGACTGTCGGTCTGCGCATTTTTGATGATGAAGCAGGCGTCATGAACCGTTCGGTGACCGATGTCGGCGGCTCAGTATTGGCGGTAAGCCAGTTCACACTCACCGCCTCCACCCGCAAGGGCAACCGGCCGAGCTATATCCGTGCAGCAGGACATGACCTCGCGGTACCGCTCTATGAAGAGTACTGCCGCATGGTGAGCGAACGGCTTGGGAAAGATGTGAAGCGCGGAGTTTTCGGCGCCAACATGCAGGTTGCGCTTGTCAACGATGGCCCTGTCACTATAATAATCGACTCAAAATTGAAAGAATGAACACTGAAACTCCCGACATAACGCTACGTGAGGCCCAGGCGACTGTCGACAGATGGATTACCACGATAGGTGTAAGGTATTTCTCGCCGCTCACCAACATGGCGATACTGACCGAAGAAGTCGGGGAAGTGGCGCGGGTGATGGCCCGGCGCTACGGTGACCAGTCATTCAAACAGGGCGAATGTGACACGCTTGCCGACGAACTGGCCGATACGCTGTGGGTGCTAATGGCCATTGCCAATCAAAGCGGCATTGACCTCACCGAAGCCTTACAGCGCAACATTGACAAAAAGACCCGCCGCGATGCCACCCGTCATCGTGACAACCCAAAATTGAGAGATAACAACTGATAAAATATATAACCCCAAAATACAAGAACGTTATGAGTGACAAATATCATGACACCGTGGCTGCCTCCAAGGTAACCACCGATGAAAATGTGGTAAAGGCTGCCGTTGAGGAGATCCTGTCAAAGCATCTCGCCGAGAATATGAATACCGAGGTTTACAAGAAGATATTCAATTGTCTTGACCTTACCACACTTTCCACAACCGATACCCCGGCATCGGTATCTGACTTCGTGGAACGTGTCAATGCCTTTGACAGCGAACATCCCGAACTGCCGAACGTAGCCGCTATATGCGTATATCCTAATTTTGCCCAGGTAGTGCGTACGGTGCTCGACGTAAGCGCCGTAAACGTAGCTTGTGTGTCAGGATCATTCCCGACAGCACAGTCATTCCCTGAGGTCAAGATTACCGAGACTGCTCTTGCCGTGGCCGACGGCGCCGATGAGATCGACATCGTGCTGAACCTCGGCAACTATTTCGGAGGTGACTGGGAGGAAGTGGCCGACGAGATTTCCGAGCAGAAACATTCGTGCCGCCATGCGCGCCTGAAAGTCATTCTGGAGACCGGTGCGCTGAAGACAATGGAAAATATCCGCAACGCTTCAGTACTCGCAATGTACTCAGGCGCCGATTTCATCAAGACATCGACCGGTAAAGTCTACGAAGGTGCCACTCTCGAAGCCGCCTACGTGATGGCTCAGTGCATCAAGGAATACTATGAGACCACAGGACGCCGCATAGGCTTCAAGGCTGCAGGTGGTGTATCGGTAACAGTAGATGCGGTAAAATACTATACAATCATTAAAGAAGTGCTCGGAGAGGAATGGATGACCAACGAACTGTTCCGTATCGGCACAAGCCGCCTGGCCAACAACCTGCTGAGCGATATCCTCGGCAGCGAGACCAAATTTTTCTGATGCGTACGCTTACACGCAATATTATCATCATGGTAGCCGCGGCAATCTTTGTCGCGGCCTACTTTATTTTTGACCCGGCTTCGTCACGGATATTTCCGCAATGTCCGTTCCTCGCCATCACCGGATGGCAGTGTCCGGGATGCGGCTCCCAACGGGCCATACATTGCCTGCTGCACGGTGACATTGCCGGAGCATGGAGCTATAACGCCTTGCTCGTAGCCTCACTACCGTTTGTTGCACTACTCATAGCCGGAGAACTGACGCGCCGGCGATATCCTAAATTTTATGCATCAATCCACAGCCCATGGCTTATAGCTGTGCTGGCAGTCATCGTTGTGGTGTGGTGTATCGGACGCAATATACTGTAATACCGAAGAGTATCAGTATTCACTGAAGAATTCGGGCTTGATGACAATGCCCACCCTTATCTGCGATTTAAACTTGTTGTAATCCAACATTCCCTCTCCATATCCGTTGTAGAACTGCATGAACAGATACTGGTTTTCCTTAGCAAACATGCGGTAGCACAGCTCGACCACGACATTATAATTCAGGTTCACACCGCGACGTTTGGTCAATATCATGCTGCCTCCGAAACGTCCCGAGGTAGGACGGTAACTCATACCGAACTGATATATACCGTAATAATCGAGCAAATCGCGGTTGTTCTCGCCATCCACCCAAGGGAGCCAGAACTTACCGTGAACCATAATAGTGGGGTCAATCAGAATATTGGTCGCCAAAGACAGGCGGTTCCATGAGCGGCTTGCCTCCTCAGCCTTTCCGTTGCTCTCATGCTCGGCAATAAGCGACACCTTACCGATGAAGCGGTCTTTGGCAAAAAGCGGTTTTGTAAGGCCGATACCGGGATTGAAATTCAGGTCGGTCATCGGAAATGACTTCTGAAGCACATTCCAGAAGCACTTCTGGGTATAGAACAGATAGAGATATGTGCCGCCCGGCAGGACGCTGCGCGTAAGACGCTGGGAGATTGATATCTGGAACTTCACATTGGTGTTGGCGGCGGTAGGACGGTGATTGATCGCCGGTCCGAAAATGAAATAGTTATCCTTATACAGGCCGAAGTAGGGCCGGTTCTCAAATTCCTCCCTGACCTGTTTAGGATCAAGCACTTCATCATGATTTACAGCAACGATCTGAGCATGACAGCACTGAGCTGAGAAGATCATTGCCATCATCGCCAACACACTAAATACAGTCCCTCTTACCACTCGTCTCATAATACCGCAAAGATATATATTTTAATCGAAAGTTTAGAGCTTATGGCCCAAAAATGCTAACTTTGCATAGTGAATATATTACGACTTACTTTAATCAGTTTGCTTGCGTTTTTGGTAAGCGCATGTGGCGATGATACACAATTCCGTATCACCGGGCTTGTCAACGGGCTCGGCACCCGCTATATCACCATGATATACACCACTCCTACGGGAATTGTCAGTGAACGCTGCGCGGCAATTGACGGAAAAATAGAACTCATCGGCAACTCACGCGAATATACAATCGCCGAGCTTTATGTCTCCCCGCAGTATCCGGTGGGACGCCTGCTTGTGAAAAACGGCGAGACTGTAAAGTGCAGGTTTGAACTTGACGATCCGTATAATATCGAGGTATCGGGCTCCAAGCCTTCAAGCCAGTGGGCCGAGTGGATCACCTCCAACGCCTCATTGCTCCGCGACAGCACCTCCATGCAGATTAATGCGGCGATAGCACGTTATGTCACCGAACATCCTGACCGCATTGTATCGACCGCATTGCTCCTGACAACATTCAATTCAGTCGACAACGAGGCGGAGTGTGCCAGTCTGTTCAATTCGATCAAGGAATCGGCACGGCCTGAATATCTTGTCGAGAGCTACCGCTACATGCTGTCGGTCAACAATGAGGCTAAGCTCGATGCACGCATCAGGCCTTTTACGCTTTACTCCTACGGTGACTCTCTCGAGCGCTTCACTCCTCACCGCACTTCCTATTCCCTACTGTATTTCATCACTGCAACCGCACGTCCGCGCACACAGTCGATAGTGGCCATCAAGCCTTTGTTTGAAAAGTATTCACCGAAGAAGCTTAAAGTGGTCGAGGTTTCATTTGCGACCGACACTTTGCGCTGGCAGAATGCAAACAAAGCCGATCCGTTACCCTGGGCCTCGGTATGGGCGCCGGGAGGCCCTGCCTATCCGACATTCGCCACAATGCGTGTGCCCCGTACCCCGTTTTATATTTTAGCTGATTCAACCGGCACCGTAGTCTATCGCGGCTCATCGTTAACAGCCGTCACTGACTCCATTGAAAAGCGTCTTAACCGTTAAACTTCAGGCATCCGATGGCAACCGTATATTTACTTCCGGTCACACTGAGCGATACTCCCCCATCGCAGGTACTGCCGGCCTACAATATTGAAATCATCAGGAGTCTGCGCTACTTCATCGTCGAAAATCTGCGTTCGGCACGTCGCTTTCTCAAGGCTTGCGACCGGACGATTGACATAGACTCACTGTCATTCACCGAACTGAACGAGCACACGCGCCCTGAGGAAGTGGCCGCGATGCTTGCTCCCGCCGAAGCCGGCCACGATATAGGCATCCTGTCGGAAGCGGGCTGTCCCGCAATAGCCGATCCGGGAGCCGACGCGGTTGCAATAGCCCAGCGTAAAGGGATCAGGGTAGTGCCACTCGTGGGCCCATCGAGCATTCTGCTTGCCTTGATGGGATCAGGCTTCAACGGACAAAGTTTCACCTTCCGCGGTTATCTGCCTATCGACTTCGCGGCACGCACCGCAGCTTTGCGTGACATGGAACGGCATATACGTTCCGAACGACAGACCCAGATCTTCATAGAGACCCCCTATCGTAACAACAAGCTGATAGCTGAGCTTGCCCGGAGTCTTCCCGGATCGATGTTGCTCTGCGTGGCATCAGATATAACCGGGCCTGCGGAAAGCATCATAACGATGCCGCTACGCAAATGGGCGACCACTCAGTATAATTACGATAAAAAACCGACAATATTTCTGTTACACTCCTAACACATCTCCTTCAGCACCAAATTGCCACAAAAACCAGATCCATATAATTTCCCGGGACTATTTGATGATCTCGATGCACCCGCAATAAAGAAGGGCGCAGCCGATATCGTATCCCCGCAACCAGCCTCCACACTGCTTAAAGGAGGCATTTCACAACAGTCAAATCCCAACCAGCGCCTGCATCCGCTCGGCCCTGTCGTAGTAAAACCTGTGCCCAACAAGATCCAGTTCATATCACTGGGAAGCGGCAGCAGCGGTAACTGTGCATATATAGGCGACTCTCAGTCAGGATTTCTGATTGACGCCGGAGTCGATGACAAGACAGTGTGGGAGCGGCTTGCCGCCCACCGCATCCTCCCATCCCATATAAAAGGGATATGCATTACCCATGACCACAGCGACCACATGCGCTATGCGTATGCCCTCGTAAGGAAATTTCACCATATCCCGATATACTGTACCCCACGCGCCATGAGCGGCATCCTGCGCCGTCACAATGTTTCACGCCGCATAAGGGACTATCAGGTCAACATATACAAAGAAATACCATTCACGATAGGCAACTTCACCATAACCGCTTTCGAAGTGATGCACGACGGCACCGACAATGTGGGATTTTTCGTGCAGCACGATGACCGTGCCTTTACGATCGCAACCGATCTCGGCTGTATATCGGAACGCGTAGACCACTATATGCGTCAGGCCGATTACATAATGATCGAAAGCAACTATGACCTCAACATGCTGCGTTTCGGCCCCTATCCTGAATATCTCAAATCGCGCATACGTAATGTCAACGGTCACCTTGACAACAGGATGACCGCCGAGTATCTCGCCCGGATCTTCACCCCCAGGCTGCGGTATATATTCCTGTGTCATCTGAGCCACGACAACAACACTCCCGACGTGGCCCTGGCCACATCGCGGCAAGAGCTTGAAAAGGCCGGAATCACAGTAGGTACGGGCTGCAACACACCTGCCGACGGGCAGGCTCAGGTGCAACTTGTGGCGCTTCCCCGCTTCGAATCATCGGCGATGTTTTCGCTTAGACCATAGGGTGTTTTTTCGCCACTTAAAATTTGCATAATTGACGCGCGGGAAGTAACTTTGCTTATACGACTAATAACCCCAATCATTTTTTATCATGTGTAATTCTTGTGAACAATGCAAGGCGGCAAAAGAGTGGATGGAAAGCCGCGAATGGGCCAACGGATGTACGCTGACCCCCGATGAGTCAATAAATGCCGTTGAATGGAAATCTCAGTACGAAAAGAACAAAGAGCTGTGGGACAAGCTGTTTGAATTTATCGCAACCCACGACCTGTCAAAACTCGAGGTTGGCAAGATAGTTCTTGTACCTGACCAGCTCTGGATCAATGTAATGGAGTATACTCCGAAGAGCATCGCCGATACAAAAGTGGAGAACCACCGCAACATGATTGACCTCCAGTACACTTTCGAGGGCAATGAGCTGATGGGTCTTGCAGAAAAGGTAATCGAGACTGACCCCTACAATCCCGTAAAGGATGTTACCAAATATGTTGCCGACGGCCCGGTAGACTATCGTCCCGCTACACCTGACCGCTTCTTCCTCTACTTCCCCAGCGATCTGCACCAGCCTTCAGTACAGGCCGAGGGCGATGTTGTGACAAGCCACAAGATCGTAGGCAAGATTCGCTACGCAGAATAATTACGATGCAGGCAGCCGAGACTATGACCGCCGATGATCTGCAGCATGCCGTTGATGTGCTGCGGTCAGGAGGTGTCATCCTCTATCCCACCGATACGATATGGGGCATAGGATGTGACGCCACATGCAGTGAAGCGGTCAGGCGCATATATAGGCTCAAACGCCGCGACGACTCCAAGGCAATGCTGTTGCTGGTCGACTCGCTTGATATGCTTTCCCGTCACGTAAAGGCTGTTCCTGAAACCGTCACCGATATAGCTACCCGTGCATCCCGTCCCACCACCATGGTGCTCGACGGGGCACATGGGTTAGCACCCGAACTGCTGGCTGCTGACGGAAGTGCAGGCTTCCGGATAAGCCGTGACAACTTCTCGGCATCACTTTGCCGTATGCTCGGGCGCCCGGTAGTCTCGACATCGGCCAATATCAGCGGTGCGCCCTCCGCGCCCCATTTCAAAGACATTACCCCTGACATCATCGACGGAGTCGACTATGTGTGCACTACACGCCGTGATGACATGTCAGCTGCTGCACCCTCACGGGTGATAAAAATCGATTCACTAAATAATATCACTGTACTGCGCGATTGACTACAGAGACACGACAACGGATAGTGTATGTGGCGGCCGACTTCCTGTCTACCGCCATAGCTGTTCTATTGTACAATTGCGTACGCTACACCATAAATCAGCCGCCTACCGGCTTCAACTCTCTCTCAGGCTACCTTCTGTCAGACACAGTACTGCTCGAACAGTTTCTGTTTCCGCTGCTTATGCTCGGTGTATACTGGCTTACGGGCTACTATTCCAATGTGATGCTCAAGTCACGTCTGCACGAGTTCAGCGCCACCCTGAAGGCTTCGTTTGCCGGAACGGCGATATTCTTCTTAGGAGCTCTTATCGACGATGTCCCGGATGACCGCTCCATATCCTACATACTCGTACTTATCATGGCGGGAATGTTGTTGACGATCGTCTATACGACCCGCTACTTCATCACCATGTCAGTGCGCCACCGGTTTTTAAAAGGCCGCTGGGGGTATAATGCCGTTGTAGCCGGCCGGGGGAAAGCGGCCATAACCGGCTATCGGATAGCTGACCGCATAAGCCTGGACGAACTAAATTACAGCACTGAGGACCTCGATAAAAAAGATATCAAGGCATTTATCGTGCCTGAGGCCGAATTGACCGACGCCGAGCTGTCACTTCTGCTTGGAAAACTCCTGCCGACAGGACGACGGATATTCATATCGCCTTCGGCATGCCGGTCGGCCGGATTGCAGCGGTCATTCTCCGACCTGACCGGACAGCCTCTCGTTGATATCACCGAATCACCGGCATCAGCCTCCACACTCAACCTGAAACGCGTGATGGATGTGACCCTCGGCAGCATCGGACTGATTTTAGCTTTGCCTGTCATGGGAGCGCTTGCCATTGCCATAAGACGCGAGTCACCCGGTCCAATCATATTCAGACAACAAAGAGTGGGCATCCATGGCCGCGAATTCACCATCTACAAGCTCCGGTCGATGAATGTCGACGCCGAGGCAGCCGGTCCGAGCCTGTCAATGCCGGGCGACAGCCGTGTCACTCACATAGGATCCATGATGAGAAAATACCGGCTTGACGAGCTGCCGCAGCTTTGGAATGTAGTGCGCGGCGACATGTCACTGGTAGGTCCGCGTCCCGAACGCCGGTATTACACCGAACTGCTTTTAAACAGAGATACAAGATACCTCCTGCTGCACCGCGTCAAGCCCGGACTAACTTCGCTCGGCATGGTGAAGTATGGCTATGCATCGTCAATCGACGCCATGCTCGAACGCATGCGTTATGATCTTCTGTACCTTGACAACATGTCGACAGCAACCGACATCAAGATACTGATATATACACTACGAACCGTAATAACCGGAAAAGGAATATGAATTTTTTCGCCAGAATATCAACCACCGCATCGTCGGCTCTGATGCGGTTCATCATGTGGAGAGAGCATCACATCAAAGAGAAAAACTTTGTGCTTATTCTCGCCCTCATCACAGGTATCATCTGTGGTTTTGCCGCTCTCGCACTGAAATGGCTCATTCACCTTATCAGCGGCTCGCTGCTCCTTAACATCAACGTCACTGAAGGCAACTACCTTTACCTGCTCTATCCGCTGGTAGGCATCGTCATCGTGACATGTTACGTCAAGTATGTCGTAAAGGACAATATATCCCATGGTGTCACCCGTGTGCTACATGCAATTTCACAGAATAAAAGCCGTCTGAAGCCTCACAACTGCTATACCTCGATAGTGGCTTCATCAATCACCATCGGATTCGGCGGATCGGTTGGAGCCGAGGGCCCGATTGTGTACACCGGATCGGCTATCGGCAGTAACCTGGGGCGCCTGTTCAGGCTGTCGCCGCAGGTACTCATGCTGCTCGTGGGCTGTGGTGCGGCTGCCGGACTATCAGGTATATTCAAGGCTCCGCTTGCGGGTGCGCTTTTCACGCTTGAGGTACTGATGATCGACCTGACCACGGTAACTGTAATGCCGTTGCTGATATCTTCGATAACCGCGGCCACGGTAGCTTATGTATTTACCGGCTACGACGTGGAGTTTTTCTTCACCCAGAGTGAGATTTTCCCCCCTGGGCGTATTCCCTACGCTATTATACTCGGTATTATCTGCGGATTTCTTTCGCTCTACTTCATCAGGACGATCAACTTCATGGAGGGATTTTACAGCCGCATACACAATCCCTGGAAAAAAGCCGCTATCGGTGGCATCGTGCTTGCCGTGCTTATATTCCTTTTTCCCCCGCTCTACGGCGAGGGTTATACCGTGATAACCTCAATGCTCAACGGTGACGCCGGAGCGGTATTGGACGGTTCAATATTCTACAACGACCGCAACATAGCCTGGGTAATCGCCGTCTATGTAGCCGCTGTGACACTCATGAAGGTATTTGCCACGTCATCGACCAACGGCGCCGGTGGCGTAGGCGGTACATTTGCACCGGCACTCTATGTGGGTTGTATGGCAGGATTCTGCTTTGCATTCACGCTCAACCATCTCGGGATTATTGATCTGTCGGTTAAAAACTTCGCCCTGATGGGTATGGCCGGAGTGATGTCAGGCGTAATGCACGCACCCCTGATGGCAATCTTCCTTACCGCCGAGCTGACCGGGGGCTATGAACTGTTTCTGCCGCTTCTGATCGTATCGACAATTTCCTATGGTACCATAAAGCTTTTCGAGCCTTATAACATCTACGCAATCCGTCTTGCAAAACGCGGCGAGCTGCTTACTCACCACAAAGACAAGTCAGTACTGCGTCTCCTGAAAATAAACAGTGTTATCGAGGACGATTTCAAGAAGGTATCACCGGAAATGAACCTGAAGCAGATGGTCGATGTCATCTCGACTTCCAACCGCAATCTCTTTCCCGTGTGTGATTCAGAAGACCGCTTGCTCGGTGTAGTATTGCTTGACGATATCCGCAACATCATGTTCCGTCCCGACCTGTACAAGAAGATGTATGTCAAGAAGTTCATGACCTCGCCTCCAGGCAAGATCGAGATCGGCGACACGATGGAAAATGTCATGAAGATGTTTGACTCCACTGGAGCATGGAACCTGCCGGTGGTAGAAAACGACCGTTACGTAGGCTTCGTGTCGAAGTCAAAGATATTCAACTCCTACCGTCGCGTTCTACGTCACTACACCGACGATTGAGTTGCACTATCCTTCATTGTACATGCCATTCATCACATAATTTCGTTATCAAATATAGTTCAAAAAGTGCAAAATCCTTTTCAAATATTTTCTTTCGCAGGGCAAATTGCTTATTTTTTACAGGAAATGCAACCAAATTTCCAACAATTATGAAGCGATTTCTCTTATACGGATCCTTAGCGGCGTTCCTTGCAGGATGCGGCGGCCAGAAAGCGGAAGACTACAGCTACAACCCTCCGGTGTTTCCGGAGACTGAGTCAGTTATCGTAACTCCTATAACGGTTGATGAGATAATGCCCAATCAGCCTGAGTTTTTAATATATGATACGATAGCCTATGTAGCGGCAAGAATGGATGAGAAATGCCTCCATGCTTTTTCGCTCAATTCCGGAAAGCCTTTGGGTTCATACCTTCCAATCGGTAGTGGCCCGGGGGAAATAAATCAGTCATTTGATATCCAGATTGACAACAAAAATGGCATAATTACAATCCATCAGGGGAAGAAACTATTGCATTACAGTATTGGCAGTGATGGAGAGGTGGTGTGGACTGACGCAATAGATATTCCACCTCTATCCTTAGAGAATGTGTCAAATATGGTAGTACAAAATGCAGTATATGAATTACCTCAACCCGGACGACTGTTAGTTGAGGATATTGATCCCGATAACCCACCGCTTATGGTTAAGAAGATCATAACTGATAAGGGAGTGGGACCTGCATATCAAAATCTTAGCGGCACACCGGGTGACATACGCATGATGAACAACAGCAGTACCCCTTATGCGATATCACCCGATGGAAAACGGGCCGTGTACATGTCGCGCATAGGTGGCATCGTACAGGTGCTGGATATAAGCGGTGACGAAATAAAGCCCATCAAAACCATGCGCTATTTTCCGCAGGAATTTGTTCAGCAAGAAGAGCTATTGATATTTCAGCAACCTTTTACACTCGGATTTATAAGTGTGGCCGCCGACAGCAACTACTTCTACGGAGCATATTCAGGAGAGAAAGTAGATAAAGTGCCGGGCTCAACGGTAAATAGTATCGGAGTGTGGGATTGGGATGGTAATCCGGTAAAGAAATATACCACCGATAAGCCTATATCATTTATCTACGCATCACCCGACGGAGACGCCCTGTATGTAATGACTTACGATGACGAAGAGGGAAGCCAGCTCGGCAAGATCTCTTTTTAATAATTAGGATAATTGGCCTAATTGGGCTAATAAGTAATAAAAAAGAGTGTACCGAAATCGGTACACTCTTTTTATTGTCGGGGTGGCGGGATTCGAACTCGCGACCCCCTGCTCCCAAAGCAGGTGCGCTAACCGGACTGCGCTACGCCCCGAATGTCCTTAGACGCCGCAAAGGTAAGAATAATTTTTGACCTTTGCAATAATACTGTCATTTTAATGCCTTGTCAGC
>CAZIPQ010000043.1:0-16750 GCA_964541165.1 uncultured Muribaculum sp. | reverse complement strand
GAAAGAGAGGCACAATAGTGCTTATGCGTCATGATTTTATGAAATTTAATTGTTAATTTTGGAGAAATTTTTAACCCGACTGACATGAGAAAACTATTGTGGCTGGCGGCTGCGGGACTATGCGTGCTGAGTGCTTGCCAGAGTAATGTGGCTACACGCCGTGGCGAACTGCTGGTTCTGGACGTGCCGGAGGACCGAAAGGATAATCCCGAGGATATCGAAAGGATGTTCAAGATGCGTAACTATGTGATTCTTGAGACTACTGACAGCTCGGTTTTTGGTCGCCCTGACGAAATAGTACAGCATAAAGGGGATTTCTATATTCTGGACAGCAGAAATGGCGCTGTCCTGAGATTTGGCGCTGACGGAAAATTCATTCGCAAGTACGCGCATAAGGGGAAAGGCCCCGGCGAGTATATGTGGCCTCAGGATATAGCTATTAATGGCGATACACTGTGGATACTCGATGGAATGGGCCAAATGCACGGATACTCGCTTGACGACGAGTATCTCGCTACCCGAAAAACGCCCAGCGCAAGAGCTTTCAAGATACTTGACTCGGGCATCGCCTTCCATACCGCATCAGAGAAGGTCAACGGCGTTTATTCCAGATATACTTATATAGATAATGACGGCGACACTATCCAGAGAGCGCCGTTTTGCGAGCATATAAGAAGCCATGGCTTTTCATTCGGCCGTGGTTCGGTTATATTTTCCGATTGCGGCGGCATGGATGTACTTGCCGCATTCCCGCTTAACGATACCCTTTATGCCATAGACAAGTCCAACGGCCACATATCGCCCCTTGCCGTCATCAACTTCGGCATGGATCGCACGGTGCCCCTGGATGCTGAAAAAGAAGAGGCCAAGAGTATACTTGACGGAGATGTGCCTAAGACGATTTTCTCAGTCCACAACTGGGGTGACGTGCTGATGTTTGAATACAGCCCCAAAAAGGCCTCCGGTTTCACGACTGTGCTTGTTGATCTGCCTTCCGGCGAGATATTGTATGAGGGCAACGGATCAATCGGCAAGGATGGTGTGATATGGTACCCCTTTGTGTATAGCAGCGATAGCAAGGATCATCCTATGATGACGCTTCTGAATAGTGATTACCTGGTTATTCAAGCTGAATATAGCAGCCGCGAGGATAATCCGTTGCTGCACGAAATAGTGGATCAGCTTGATGAGGAGGCCAATCCGGTGCTGGTGTTCTATGACTTCATAGGCCCACAGAATTAAAAAATGATAATGAAAGCCTTTGGTAAGGTAAAAATACGTATTTTTGCGGAAATAAACTGACGATTATGAAAATAGCATTGATAGGTTACGGCAAGATGGGCAAGGCCATCGAGGCCATAGCCAAGGCCAGAGGCCACGAAATTGTATGCCGCATTGATGTTGACAATACCGATGACTTTGACTCGCCTGAGTTTGCTTCGGCTGATGTCGCAATAGAGTTTACCCGTCCCTCTTCGGCTCTTGCCAATTACAAGCGTGCGTTTGCCGCCGGCGTTCCGGTTGTGTCGGGCACTACCGGATGGCTTGCCGACATGCCTCAGGTCAAGAATGCCTGTGACCGCGGCGAGGCTACATTCTTCTGGACTTCCAACTTCTCGCTGGGTGTCAATATATTTTTCGCACTGAACAAGTATCTTGCCTCCATGATGGCCGGTCTGCCGCAGTATGTGCCGTCGATGACCGAGATCCATCATATCCACAAGCTCGATCACCCGAGCGGCACCGCCATCACTCTCGCCGAGGGTATCATGGCCAAGGATAAGGCTGTAGAGTCGTGGAGCGAGGCAGATCCCGCTGAACCTGGGGTGCTGCACATCACAGCCGAGCGTGAAGGCGAGGTTCCCGGTACCCACATCATCACCTGGGACAGCCCCGTAGACTCCATCACAATCGAGCATAAGGCCAAGTCACGCGAAGGGTTTGCACTCGGCGCCGTTATCGCCGCCGAATGGGTGAAGGGACGCAAAGGCTGGCTTACCATGGACGAGCTGATGCACGGACTTATCAGCGACGGCAAGCTTCTCGATATTGTAAAATAATACAGTTACCTGCGTGACAATGACTTTCAAGGATGACTTCAAGCGGCGTGTGAAGGAGGTAAAAACCACACGCTGGATACGTTTTGCCGTCGTGGCGCTGCTTTTTACCGCATGGGTGGCATGGCTCGGAAGTTGGTGGGTATTGATATTCCTGCTTCTGCTGTTTGATATCTACATCACGGGCTATATACCGTTTACCTGGTGGAAAAACAGCAAGAATAAAGCCGTGCGCACGGTCATGAGCTGGGTTGATGCGATAGTATATGCCCTGATACTGGTGTATTTCGTATTTACCTTCGTAGGTCAGAACTATCAGATACCGTCGTCGTCGCTTGAAAAGACTCTGCTCGTAGGTGACTATCTGTGGGTCAATAAGATGGCTTACGGCCCGCGCGTGCCGATGACTCCGATTCATTTCCCTCTCGTGCAGCATACGCTGCCGATCGTCAATACCAAGAGCTATGTCGAATGGCCCCAGTGGAAATACAAGCGTCTAAAGGGCTTCGGCACCGTGCAGCGCGGTGACATCGTCGTGTTCAACTTCCCCGCCGGTGACACGGTGGCGCTCAAGATGCAGAATCCTGATTATTACACCCTGATTGACGCCCTCGGCCGCAACGTGGTGCATAGAAACAAGGAGCAGTTCGGCGACATAGTATATCGTCCTGTTGACCGCCGCGAGAATTATGTGAAACGTGCCATCGGTCTGCCCGGTGAGACGATAAAGATTGTTGACGGAGTGATATACATAGACGGCAAGGAGCTGCCTCAGCCTGAGAATGTCCAGTTCAATTACTTTTTCCAGTTGCGTGACGGCGCCATGTCTGAGGATGACTGGGAGGAGCTTGGTGTGAGTGTGGATGACCGTGGCACTGTGCAGGTACATCCCGATGAAATTGCCTCAGTGACAGGCAACGGTTTTGTCGTGCGGCCTGACGGTACCGTGCCTCCCATATATGTCTCGCCTCTCACCCCTGCCATGGTGAAGAAGCTGGAGAGTGATCCGAGGGTGAGCCATGTTATGAAAGTGCCTGTGAATGAGCAGGTGGCTATGTTCCCTGCAGGAGCATCGACCGGATGGACCCGTGCCGACTACGGAGAGCTGTGGATACCGGCAAAAGGCGCCACAATCGAGCTTACTCCCGACAACTGGGCCCGCTATAACCGCTGCATACGCAACTACGAAGGTCACCATGACGCTTATCTCGGCGATGACGGAGTGGTATATATCGACGGCAAGCCGGCTTCGACTTACACGTTTGACATGGATTACTACTTCATGATGGGTGACAACCGTGATAACTCGGCTGACTCGCGTTACTGGGGATTTGTACCGGAGGATCACATCGTAGGCAAGCCGCTGCGCATACTCGTCTCGCTTGACAAGGACAATCACGGATTGCCACGCCTTGAGCGCACATTTAAAAATCCCAATCCCGACAAGTGGTGATGACGCCGAGCCCCCTCGTCACGATGCCCGGGCAACGGCTGGTGCTGCCTCCCGCCTATTGCGGAAGTGTGCGCCGCTATGCCGCCATGTGTCAGGCCGAAGGGGTGTATATCGACACGACGCGCCGCTTCAACAAGCGCGAAAAACTGACCCACCGCTGCACTATCAGCGGTCCAAACGGTATGCAGCGCCTCACGGTGCCGCTTGAGAAGCCGCAGGAGTGGCACTCGACACGGCTGGAGGATGTCCGTGTGTCGACCCACGGTGACTGGTGGCTTGTACACTGGGGCGCCATCTGCGCCGCCTATGGCCGTACCCCTTTCTTTGAATATTATGCCGATGATCTTCTGCCGGCCTTTAGCGGAACGATAGAGCGTCTTGTCGATCTTGACGGAATGATCGACCGCTTCTGCCGGAAGGCTCTCGGACTCCCTGTCGATGACAATATGTCGCTCCCGGTTGCAGCTGTCCCCGAGGTAAAGGATGTGCCGTATTATCAGATGTGGGCCGAACGCTATGGCTTTATGGCGGATCTGAGTGTGCTCGACCTGCTGTTTAACATGGGCCCCGAGTCACCGTTGGTGCTCAGGGCCATGCGTATTGAATAAATCCGATTTTTCAGGAATGTGTTTCGACTTTTGAAGTGGGAGGCAGCATGTCGTTGCGCCTGTCAACTGCCTCTACGACACCTTTGGCCAGTTCAAGGAATGCCTCGCCGGTGACGGTGTCCTTCAGAGCTATCGGTGATCCTCCGTCGCCACCTTCGCAAATTCCGGCTACCATGGGTATCTGGGCCAGGACGTTTACCTTAAATTCCTCGGCCAGTTTTTCGGCGCCGCCGCGGCCGAATATGTAGTACTGCTCGTCGGGGTGGGCTGCCGGAGTAAACCAGGCCATATTTTCGACAACACCGAGCACCGGTACATTTACCTTCTCGTCGGTGAACATGGCTATGCCCTTACGCGCATCGGCGAGAGCCACCTCCTGCGGAGTGGTCACGATGACCACGCCTGTGATAGGCAGTGTCTGTACGAGTGTAAGGTGAATATCGCTCGTTCCGGGAGGCATGTCGATCAGGAAGTAGTCGAGCTCACCCCAGGCAGCTTCGGTAATGAGCTGATTGAGCGCGCGTGACGCCATCGCGCCGCGCCACAGCACCGGTGATTTGCGGTCGACAAGAAAACCGATCGACAGCAGCTTCACTCCATATTTATCGACAGGAACTATCATATCGCGGCCATCGACATTTTCCATGTACAGAGGCTCGTCCTCGACACCAAACATTTTCGGCACCGACGGGCCGAAAATATCGGCATCAAGCAGTCCTACCTTGTAGCCGAGCCGGGCGAGGGCCACTGCAAGATTGCTTGCCACGGTCGATTTACCTACGCCGCCTTTACCCGATGAAACACCGATTATGTTCTTTACTCCGGGGAGGATGGGATTATCCTTCGGGGTCTGCGGTGCCGTGCGGAATTTAGTGGCGATGTTGCCTTTTATCTCCACTTCCGGACTAATGTAGGTGTTGATGGCAGCCTCGGCCGCCTTCACAAGAGATTTGGCAAACGGGTCGGTAGGCTTGTCAAATATCAGTGAAAAGCTTACCTTGTTGCCGTCTATGCGGATGTCGTCCTCGACCATGCCGAGTTCCACGATATTTTTACCGTTGCCGGGATAACGCACGTTTTTCAGCGCGTCAATGATTAAGTTAGGATAGAGTGTCATTATTGTAATTCAGTATTTTCGTTCATAAGCTGGGGCATCTGTATGTAGCCGCGTGAGAAGCTGCGGTAGGTGTCGGGCTCGATCTCTATATCGGGCTCGGTCAGCTGACCGTCACCTTTGAGCCTCCATGCTATATACTTGATCGTCAGTCCTCGGTCGAGCCATTGCTGCTCGTAGAAAGTGCGTATGCTGAGGATGTCGTCAAGCCCGTCATAACGGTGGTACAGGTCGTCGGTCGATGTGATGACCTCCATATTGTTGACATCGGTCATGGCCGATGTGTAAGTGTACAGAAACGGTGAGTCGCTCTTCAGATGGATAATACCGCCGTCAGCGAGAACCTTGCGGTACAGCTCCATGAATCTGGTGCCGGTAAGTCGTTTGGTGACCTTTTTCATCTGGGGATCGGGGAAGGTGATCCATATCTCGTTGACCTCACCCGGTGCAAAGAAATAGGGGAGCAGCTCGATGCTTGTGCGCAGGAAGGCGGCGTTGGGCAGTCCCAGTTCGGTGACGCGGCGTGCGCCTGTCCACATGCGTGCGCCCTTGATGTCTATGCCTATGAAATTTTTATCGGGAAACCGCTCGGCAAGTCCTACCGTGTATTCGCCCTTGCCGCATCCGAGTTCAACCACAATAGGATTGGAGTTGTGGAAATAGTCGCGGCCCCAGTTGCCTTTCATCGGAAATCCTGATTCCTGAAGCACGCTGAATGGATACTGGAATACGCAGTTCATCTGCTCCATGTCGCTGAATTTGCGTAATTTATTTTTACCCATGGCTATAATAGGTTTTATAGTTACTGTGTTAACGTTGTCAGAAGCAGTCGCTGATATTGATTATCCGCTCCACCATATACAGGGCGTGCACTTCGTTGAGGCTTACATCCATGTCATCATAGGCCGGATTGGCGCTCTTGAGGATGATCTTTTTTGGATCATGGTGACGGCGCACGTATTTGACCACGCGCCGGTTTTCCATAACGACTACGTAGATCTGGCCCCACACGATATAGTCAGTCTGGCTTTCAGGCGTGAATGCCACATAACCGCCGTTGTTGATCACGGGTACCATCGAGTCGCCTTTGGCCCTGACAGCCACCCAGCGTGGGTTAAGATGGGGGAAGTTGATCTTGCCGATGACATTCTCGGAGGTGAAGGCACGCGCCATCTCGACACATCCTGCCGCCACATCGATGTCATATACCGGAATACCTTCACCTTGCACCGCGGCCTGGCTCACCTGTGCCGTAGCCACATTTGTGGCATGCTGCGATCCTTTCTCGTAGGGCACTCCCTGACCGTCGCGCAGCCACTCCTTCGACACATTGAAGTCAACGATAATACGGTTGAGCAAGGCTTCGCTCAGCGGCAGCCGCTCTGACAGGTACTTGGATATGTTTGAGGGATCGACGCGCAGCCGCCGTGCAAACTGGGCCTGTGTAAGATGATTAAGCTCCATCAGGTAGCGTATGCGACCTAATATTGCATGGTTGTCAAGGGGTGTTTCCATGTGAGTCGTGAGTTTTTACAATGCAAATATACAATAATATTTGTGATTCTACAATTTGTAACCATAAAAATATCAGTGCCTGCAGATTGTCAGGTGCACAATATTGGATGCTGTGTGCCAAAGGTTAAGGCGCTGTTAAAAGTAACATGTTGTCATGATTTTTTTTTATCTTTGCAATAAACAAAATTTAACTGATTACAATATGGCGAAAATTAAAGGGACTGTGGTTATCAACGAGGAACGCTGTAAAGGGTGTGACCTGTGTGTGGTAGCTTGTCCGGTAGATGTTCTCAGCCTTCAGCCCATGGAGGTCAATGACCGGGGTTACCATTATGCCTACGCAGCCGCCCCTGATGCGTGTATAGGCTGTGCGAGCTGCGCCATCGTTTGTCCCGACGGTTGTATCGAAGTTTACCGTGTCACCGTCAAGTAATCACTATCAAACTAAATGTCAATGAACCCCGAAATCAAATTAATGAAAGGCAACGAGGCTATCGCACATGCGGCGATACGCTACGGTGCCGACGGATATTTCGGATATCCCATCACACCACAGAGCGAGGTGCTTGAGACGCTTGAGGAGCTGATGCCGTGGGAGACCACGGGCATGGTCGTGCTTCAGGCCGAGAGCGAGGTTGCCGCTATCAATATGGTGTATGGCGGTGCTTCCTGCGGAAAGGCTGTATTTACATCGTCATCCTCTCCCGGCGTGAGTCTTAAACAGGAAGGTATAAGCTATATCGCTGCCGGTGAGTTGCCGGCTCTGATCATAAACGTCATGCGCGGAGGTCCCGGTCTGGGCACCATACAGCCTTCGCAGGCCGATTACTTTCAGGCTACCAAAGGTGGCGGCCACGGTGATTACAAGCTGATCACTCTTGCGCCTTCATCGGTTCAGGAGATGGCTGATTTCGTGTGCCTCGGATTTGATCTGGCTTTCAAATACCGTACACCCGCCATTCTGCTGGCCGACGGTATTGTGGGGCAGATGATGGAGAAGGTGATATTGCCTCCGCAGCGCCCCCGACGTACCAACGAGGAGGTGGCACGTCAGTGTCCGTGGGCAGTGACAGGCAAAGTTGGCGGCCGTCCGCGTAACGTGCTGACCACTCTTGAGCTTGAGCCCGCCGCAATGGAGGTGATAAATGAGCGCCTTCAGACCAAATACCGCATAATAGAAGAGAATGAGGTGCGTTTCGAAACCACCGACACCGATGATGCTGAATATCTTATCGTGGCTTTCGGCTCGATAGCGCGTATATGCCGCAAGGCCGTCGAGGAGGCCCGTGAAGCCGGTGTGCGCGTAGGGCTGTTACGGCCTATCACCCTGTGGCCTTTCCCTGCTGCCGAGATAGAGCGTCTTTCAGCCCAGGTAAAGGGTATTCTCGTAGTGGAACTCAACGCCGGCCAGATGATTGAGGATGTGCGCCTGTCATGCCACGACCGTGTGCCCGTGGCCCACTTCGGACGTCTCGGCGGTATTGTACCGGGTCCTCAGGAGGTACTCGACGCACTGTATAATTCATTTCCCGAAGCTAACAAGCAATGATGACCATGGATAATGACGAAAACAACATAGTTAAGCCTGAAAACTGCGTTTATTCGCGCCCAAGGCTTCTTACCGACGCCAACATGCACTATTGTCCGGGTTGCAGTCACGGAGTGGTTCATAAGCTGGTGGCCGAGATAATAGATGAAATGGGTCTTGAGGAAAAGGCTATCGGCATCGCTCCTGTGGGATGTGCCGTGTTTGCCTACAATTATATCGACATCGACTGGATCGAGGCCGCCCATGGCCGCGCTCCGGCCATAGCCACCGCAGTAAAGCGTCTGCGTCCCGACACGATGGTATTTACCTATCAGGGCGACGGTGACCTGGCCGCTATCGGTACAGCCGAGACAATCCACGCCGCCAACCGTGGCGAGAATATCACCATCATATTCATCAACAACGGTATCTACGGTATGACAGGCGGCCAGATGGCTCCTACCACGCTGGAGGGCATGGTCACCTCGACCACTCCTTACGGCCGGCGACCTGATCTTAACGGTCATCCTCTGGTGATCAGCCCGCTTCTGGCTATGCTCGAAGGCACATGTTATGTGACCCGTCAGTCGGTACATACCCCGGCTGCCGTGCGCAAGGCCAAGGCCGCTTTACGCAAGGCGTTCACCAACTCAATGGAGGGACGCGGCACTTCAGTGGTGGAGATCGTGAGCACATGCGCGTCGGGCTGGAAGATGACTCCCGATGCCGCCAATAAATGGATGGAGCAACACATGATGGCCAAGTATCCTCTTGGTGACCTTAAAAACACTGTTGACTGATTATGAAGAAAGAGATAATTATAGCCGGTTTCGGCGGTCAGGGTGTCCTGTCGATGGGTAAGATACTCGCCTATGCAGCTCTTATGGATGATCTTGAGGTCACATGGATGCCTGCCTATGGCCCCGAGCAGCGTGGCGGTACGGCCAATGTGACCGTGATCCTGAGCGATGCCCCTATCAGCTCGCCGGTACTTGATACCTACGATGTGGCTGTGGTGCTCAATCAGCAGAGTCTGGATAAGTTTGAAAGCAAGGTAAAGCCCGGCGGCACACTGATCTATGACTCCTACGGCATACACCACCGTCCTACACGCAAGGATATAAATGTCCACGAGATAAAGGCTATGGACGCCACCTTCGAGCTTGGCAACAACAAGGCTTACAATATGGTGGTGCTCGGAGCCCTGCTCGGACTGCACCCCATGGTGGAGATCGACGCTGTGATGAGAGGGCTGAAAAAGACTCTCCCAGAACGTCATCACCATCTGCTGCCGCTCAATGAAGCTGCTATACGCCGCGGCATGGAGCTCGTGAAATAAGTACACTTTTCTCTAACCTCTCTCCCCCTGACGCCCCATGGAGCGCCTGATGCACTATATATGGCAACATCGCCTGTGGCCTGCCGCCGACATGACGACTGTCGATGGCCGCCGCGTGACCGTAATCGACCCGGGTCGGTATAATACCGATGCCGGGCCTGACTTTTTTAACGCCAAGCTGCGTATCGGCTCCGAGATGTGGGCCGGTGACGTGGAGATACATGTGCGTGCCAGCGACTGGCACCGGCACGGTCATCACAGCGACGCCGCCTATGACTCGGTGATACTTCACGTTGTCGACAAGGATGATGCGCCTGTGCGCCGCCGCTGTGACGGCAATGTCATTCCGCAGCTCAGGATGCCATGCTCACCGCAGTTTCGCGCTCATTATGACGCACTTACTACGGCAGCCATGAATTCGCTGCCGTGTGCCGCTACGATTGCTTCGATGGAGCCGCTGCACCTTCATGCATGGCTTGACGCGCTTGCCTATGAGCGGCTGTACCGTAAGACGGCGCGTATCAAAACTTATCTTGATGCATTGGCCGGCGACTGGGAGTCGGTATGTTATGTCACCCTCGCCCGGGCACTCGGTTTCGGGATCAACAGTGAGCCCTTCGAACGGCTTGCCCAGTCATTGCCGCTGCGTGTGGCAGGCAAGCACAGTGACTCGCAGCTTGCCATCGAGGCATTGCTCTTCGGTCAGTCGGGCCTTCTGGGCGCCGTGACTGCTCCCGATGCCTATGCAGAACTGCTCACGCGGGAATATGAGTATCTGGCGGGCAAGTTCGGACTGAAGCCGCTCACGTCGCCGGGCTGGAAGATGGCGCGTATGCGTCCGGCCAATTTCCCTCACCGACGTATCGCTCTGCTTGCGGCACTGCTGTTCGGCGGATTCAAGCTCATGGCGCGCATCCTTTCTGTAAAGTCGGTTGCCGATGCCGAGCGGCTGTGGCAGGTGGAGCTGGCCGGCTACTGGAGCACTCACTATACATTTGGCGGCACGGCTGACAGCCCGCGCACCGCGCCTCTCGGGCGCTCATCAATAACATTGCTGTGCATCAACGTAGTAGCACCTCTTCTGCTTGCTTATGGACAGCATGTCGACTCGACCGAACTCACTGACCGTGCAGTGGCGCTGCTTCACGACATGCGCCCTGAGTCAAACTCGGTTGTCACTCACTTTACCTCACGTGGCGTGGACTGCCCGCATGCCTTCGCGTCACAGGCCCTCATCGAGCTGCGCCGCGAATACTGCGAACCGCGCAAATGTCTCTATTGCCGCATCGGTCACCGCATGCTGTCGCAATGCGTGCGCCGCTTTGATAAGTGATGTATAGATAACTGAAAATCAAATTGTATCAAAAAAAACTTTTTAGGTGGCCTTTAATTTATGAGTTTGTGCTATATTTGCAGTATTGAATATATTATAAGTAAATAAACAAAAATTGGTAATGTTATGAAACGACTGGTATTTCCCGCTGCCCTTTTGAGTGGAGTATTATTGAGTGCTTGTGTTGGTAATTCAGCGCAATCTGAAGTGACGGATGTCACCACTCAATATGAGGATACAGTCGAAACAAATTCGTCCGGATTGAATGAAGATCTTGGCAAGTTAGTCGATTATCTCAAGTTTGTTGACGGAGATAAGTTTGTGCTTGACATTACTGAGGAGGAAGCGATAAAAGCCGGAATCAGCAAGGAGGCGTATGAAACGGCTTGTGAAGATATACGGCGAGAGAACGCAAACATTCAGGAGTATAAGAAGAGTGAACTGTATAAGCAGAACGGAGGCAAAATCAAGATAATTGGGTTGCGTGGAGATGACTGACAGTTTTGAAAACATGACAAGTGACCTTTTTTAACATAATAGCTGCCAAGGGTTGCCGATTAATGGCTATATTTGTGACATGATAAAACGGTTAACCTTTCTGCTCACAATTATTATAAGTATTTCAATGGCTCTGCCGCTGCGTGCCGTGACTGTCGGTGCCGAGCGCATAGACCGGTACGCACCGCTGCTTGAAGGAAAGCGGGTAGGGCTGCTCAGTAATCATACCGGGATCGTGGACGCCAACCGTCATACGCTTGACTATATGCTGTCAAAGGGTATCCGAGTCACCACGCTGTTCAGTCCTGAACATGGATTTCGCGGAACTGCCGATGCCGGGCAGCATGTTAAAAGCTCGACCGATGAGGTCACCGGGCTGCCGATAGCGTCGCTCTACGACGGATCGCGTCGCGGCCCTTCGCCGGAAGTCATGAAGAATCTTGATGCGGTGGTGATCGATCTTCAGGACGTGGGTACGCGCTTCTATACCTATCACATCACGATGCTCGACATGATGGAGGCATGTGCGCGCCGGGGTATTCCGGTGATAGTGCTTGACCGTCCCAATCCGTTGGGCATGACGGTCGACGGGCCTGTACTTGAGCCTGAGATGCGCAGCGGGGTAGGGCGTATACCGGTGCCGGTGCTCCATGGCTTGACAATGGGTGAACTGGCCATGATGGCCAATGGTGAGGGGTGGCTGAATGACGGACTGAAGGCTGACCTAACGGTAGTTCCGTGCGAAGGCTATACCCATGCCACACGCTATACGCTGCCTGTGCCTCCGTCGCCCAACTTGCGCACCATGCGGGCCATATACCTCTATCCCTCGCTATGCTATTTCGAAGGCAGCAAGGCAAGTGTGGGGCGCGGTACTGACATTCCCTTCATGGTCTACGGTCACCCCGACATGCAGGGTGACTACACATTTACTCCGCGCAGCGTGCCGGGAGCCAAAAATCCTCCGCTCCTCGACAAGGAGTGTCATGGCACCGATCTGAGCGGCGCCGACATCGACTCCGTGATAAGCCGCGGCGTCGATCTGACATATATCATCGATGCGCGCCGCGCGATGCCTGCATCGCAGCGGGCTACATTCCTTACCCCATTTTTTGACAAACTCATAGGCACCCCGCGGGTGCGCCGTATGATCGATGCCGGAGCCTCGGCCGAGGAGATACGTGCCACGTGGAGTGACGATGTGGAGCGCTTCAAGGAGCTCCGCAAGAAATACACCTTATATCCTCTTTCATGAACCCATTGATTATCATCGCGGCCATAGCCGCATACTTTGCCGTACTGTTCACTATCAGTAGGGTTGCGTCGCGCAGCACCGACAACCGCGGATTCTTTACCGGCAACCGCCGTGCGCCCTGGCCGGTGGTGGCTATCGCTACTGTCGGAGCGGCTATTTCCGGTGTCACCTTTATCAGCGTGCCCGGTATGGTGACCGATAAAGGGCTCAGCTATCTCCAGATGGTGCTCGGCTTCATTGTCGGTTATGTTGTTATTGCGTTTGTACTTGTTCCGCTGTTTTACCGGCGTAATCTGATATCTATTTACGGATATCTGGGCGAGCGTTTCGGATCGGGCACCTACCGTACGGGTGCGTGGTTTTTCTTTGTATCAAAGATGCTTGGGGCATCGGTGCGCTTCTTTGTAGTGTGCATAGTGCTTCAGACCCTTGTATGCGGTCCGCTCGGCATCCCCTTCTGGGTTAATGTCGCCGTCACGGTGGCCATCGTGTGGCTCTACACGGTACGCGGTGGCGTAAAGTCGCTTATCTGGACCGATGCGTTCAAAAGCCTCTGCCTGGTGGGATCGGTGGTGTTGTGCGCGTGGTTTATCGCTGCCAATCTCGGGCTTGGTCCGCGTGAGCTGTGGCACGATGTCACTTCTCATCCGTCCTACCGGATGTTCTACTTCGACAACCCCACCGAGGGCACATACTTCTGGAAGCAGTTTGTGGCGGGTGTGTTTATGGCAATAGCTATCAACGGTCTTGACCAGGACATGATGCAGCGTCATCTTGCGTGCCGCGACTCGAAGTCGAGCCAGAAAAACATGATAGTGAGTGGCGTGATGCAATTTTTTGTAATAGGGCTTTTCCTGTTGCTCGGCATCCTGCTGGCCATCTACATAGAGCGCCGTCCTGACCTGTCGATGCCGGCCATGTCCGATGAGGTGTTCGGACTTGTGGCGGCCCATCCGTCGCTACCTGTATGGGTAGGCATCGTGTTTGTGATCGGACTTGTCGCAGCGGCCTATTCTGCCGCCGGTTCCGCGCTGGTGTCGCTCACGACTTCCTTTACCGTCGATCTGCTGCGTGCCGGTTCAATGCCCGACGAGCGCCTGGTTCGTGTGCGCAAGGCCGTTCATGCCGCCATGGCCTTTACTATGGGCGCGGTGATCGTGATTTTCTATCTGATTAACGAGGATGATGCCATCAGCGCCGTCTACACGCTGGCCTCATATACTTACGGGCCTATCCTCGGACTGTTTGTGTTCGGGCTGGCCTCGAAACGCCGTGTCAATGACCGCCTCGTGCCGGTGGTATGCATCGCCGCGCCCTTGCTGTCGTTCGGTATACGCTCGCTGCTGCATACTCATTTCGGCTATGTCATGAGCTTCGAGCTGCTTGTACTCAATGCCGCACTCACGTGTCTCGGCCTTGCGGTCGTGTCATCGCCCGTGCGCGACACTGTTCCCTCACCCTCAAATACCTGATAAGCCATGGCAAAAAACAATCTGAGCCGTTATCTGTGGATCATCGATACAATACGCCGCTACGGTCATATAACCCGTGAGGAATTGAGTGAGCTGTGGTCACGCTCGTCACTGTCGGGCGGACGTCCTATGCCGCGGCGCACATTCTATAACGACCGTATCGCCATCGCCGACATATTCGGTATCGCCATCGAGCACAACACTGCTACTTATGAATACTATATTGATGATACCGACTCGCATCAGGCCACGGCTGTGGAGTGGATGCTTAACTCGGCATCGGTGGGCGATGTGCTGAATGATATGCGCGAACTTGGACAGAAGGTGTTTTTTGAAGACGTTCCGTCAGCGCGCGAGCATCTGCGTGTAATTGTTGAGGCCCTTAAGCAGCAGCGCCCCATAACTTTTACCTATAGGCCCTACACGAGGGTAAATCCCACGACCGATAACCGCCTTGAGCCTTACTTCCTGAAGATATTCAAGCAGCGGTGGTATGTGACCGGACGCAACAAGCGCACCGGCACGCTGCGTACGTATGCGCTCGACCGCATGGCCGACGTGACACAGTCAACCGAGACTTTCCGTATCCCCGAGGACTTCGATGCCGAAGAGTATATCAGCGGCAGCTACGGTATTATCTTTGACGAAGGTGAGGTAAAGAATGTCTCGATAAAGGTTGACCGACATCAGGCCAAGTATTTCCGCTCGGTGCCCCTGCATCATTCGCAGTCGGAGGCGCTGCACGATACGTATTCGATATTTACTTACCGCATACGCCTCACTCCTGACTTTGTGCAGGAGCTCCTCAGCCACGGCCCATCGGTGACGGTGCTTAATCCGCCTGAATTGCGCAGCATGATGATTAGCTCGCTGCGGGAGTCACTGGAGCACTACGGCGAATTACCCAAGCAGACGCCCGATAAGGTCAATTGAATCGATCGCTGACTGATCGGGGCGGCAGGGCACTACCGATGCATATCCGCGGTCGGTCCAGTAAAGATCGGTTGCGGGGTTGTCGGGCTCGGCGTTGTGGAAACGTCCGGTGAGCCAATAGAACGGCACTCCGTGGGGATCGGTGTAGTCGGCATATTCCTCGGTCCAGTAGCCTTGTGCGGCACGGGTCACCTTGATACCCTTTACGCGGTCACATTTCGGTACATTCACATTCAGACAGATGTCAGCCGGAAGCCCCTGGCTTATCACACGGCGTGTCACCAGGTCGACAACCTCGCGGCATGCCGATATGTCGGCCTGCATGTCGTGGCTGTGGTAGGAGTAGCCTATCGAGGGAATACCGAGCATGCAGCCTTCAAGGACAGCTCCCATTGTGCCTGAGTATATTACGTTGTTACCTGAGTTGGATCCGTGGTTGATGCCCGATACGAGCAGGTCGGGATTACGCTTCAGCACGGCGTGGATGCCGAGTTTCACGCAATCTACCGGTGTTCCGCTGACCGAATACATCTCCGCGCCGTTGTAGTCGGGATGCCGGGTCACGCGCAGCACTTTGTTGACCGAGATGGCCGATGATTGCCCTGAGTTGGCGCCATCGGGTGCCACGGCGATAACACGCCCCATAGAGGCCACGCAGTCAATTAGTTCATGAAGTCCCGGAGCATTGATGCCGTCGTCGTTAGTAACGAGTATCAGAGGTAATTCAGCCATGTGTATATCAGATTTTTTGTTTATAATTGCACAAATTTACAAGAAATTCGTGTATTCTTTGGGATTTCTGTGTAAATTTGCGGTACGACCTTATTTTATAACCTTAACATATTACCGCTATGAATGTAGTTGACCGTTTTTTGCGCTACATAAAGTTTGACACTCAGAGTGACGAGCTTACCAACCTGTGGCCATCGACCCCCGGGCAGATGATATTCGCGCAATATCTTGAAAAGGAACTGCGTGGCATGGGGCTTACCGATATCTCGCTTGACGAAAACGGATATCTCATGGCTACGTTGCCGGCCAATACCGACAAGCCAGTGCCTGTAATCGGCTTTATCGCTCATCTTGACACATCGCCCGATATGTCGGGTAAGCATGTCAATCCGCGCATCATCGACAACTACCGTGGCGGTGACATCGTGCTCAACGAGGGTGCCGGTGTGGTTCTGTCGCCCCGCGAATTCCCTGAACTTGACCATTATATCGGCCAGTCGCTGATAGTGACTGACGGTACCACGCTGCTCGGTGCCGATGACAAGGCCGGTGTGGCCGAGATTATTTCGGCAATCGACTTCCTGCAGAAAAATCCCGATATCAAGCACGGCAAGATACGCATAGCTTTCAATCCTGACGAGGAGATCGGACAGGGCGCGCATAAGTTTGACGTCGCCAAGTTCGGAGCCGAATGGGCCTATACCATGGATGGCGGCGAAATCGGCGAGCTCGAATATGAGAACTTCAATGCCGCCGTCGTCAAGCTGACGTTTACCGGCCGCAACGTGCATCCCGGTTATGCCAAGCACAAGATGATCAACTCGATGCGCATCGCCAATACCTTTACCTCGATGCTCCCCCGCTGGGAGACTCCCGAGCATACCGAAGGTTACGAAGGCTTCTACCACCTGAT
>CAZIPQ010000042.1:10196-17120 GCA_964541165.1 uncultured Muribaculum sp. | reverse complement strand
TAGGTAACCGCCCCCTTCAAGGCTGCAAGCACGACGCTTGCAGCCTTTTTTTATTCTAATTAGACCAATTAGGCTAATTGGCCCTATTGGTCTAATAAGAAAAAAACTGCACCCCCAAAAGGAGTGCAGTTTACAAAATAGGTTTCTGACTTATTATGCCAGGTTAGGATTAAGTTCTTTCCACTGATCGACAGGTGGCATTACACCCATGGCGATAACTTCATCGCGCAGCTTGCAGAGGTGCTCGTAGCTCTTTTCCAGTTCGGCTTTTTCTGCAGGAGTTCCATTTACAGGATGTACAGTGACTCCGTTTTTGTCAATGGTTGTTTCCATCGCCATCATGATGTGGCTGAAGCGGTCATTGTTTACATAGACACCTGCAGGCCATGTGAAAGGCTTGCCACCCATTGCGGCAGCGATCATTTCTATTGATACGTATGCCGGACTCTGGAATGATGAACGTCCACGGAGATCAATGATGTTCTTTCCGCCTTGAACAACGCGGAGCTTAATCTCCTCCCAATCCTTTTCGGGTAAGCGTTCGGTACCGATAATTTCGGTAAGGGGTTTGCCATCAACTTTGGCTGTAGAAGCAAATACTGCCATCTGCTCACCGTGTCCGCCATAAGTACGGGCGTTTACGACTTCGTCGGGAGTGATTTTGAGATATTTTGAAAGTTCACTACGCAGACGTGTGCTGTCCAGGGCAGCGAGTGTAGTCACCTGAGAGGGTTTCAGACCCGAGTAAAGGAGCGTGATAAGACCTGTAATATCCGCAGGATTGAAGATCACTACGATGTGGCGTACATCGGGACAATATTCGCGTACGTTTTTACCGAATTCTTCAGCAATTGCGGCATTGCCTTTAAGCAGATCCTCACGAGTCATGCCTGCCTTACGTGCTGCACCTCCGGAATTTACGATATACTTTGCTCCGGTGAGTGCTTCCTTAATGTCGGAAGTATAGGTAAGATTGACGCCTTCGAAACCGCAGTGTCTCAATTCCTCAGCCACTCCTTCCAGACCGGGAGCATAGGGGTCATATAGACAGATGTTAGGAGTTAGATGCATCATTATGGCTATCTGGGCCATGTTGGAGCCGATCATACCGGCCGCACCGATAATGACAAGCTTGTCATCAGTAATAAAATTCATAATATTATGTTATTTTGGTGTTCTAAAAGTGTAACGCTTATCGTATGCTAAAGTTTATAAATTACGATAAAAAGATATTGACAGTAAAGAAAATAATGCGTAAATTAGATGTCGAAAATGAATACCCTTGACAATTTATTAAATAATATAGATTTGCCTTCGGGCAAGGCTGCTCCCGGACGCCTTTTGGTGGCCGAGCCGTTTCTCAGCGAAAACTATTTCAATCATGCTGTCGTGTGTATGGTGGAACATGGCGGCAGCCATGGCACTTCGATGGGAGTGGTGATGAATCACCGGACGGAATATGTGCTTGGCGATATCGTTTCGGGTGATGTGAATGTCAGCAAACTCGATATACCGGTGTATTGCGGAGGCCCGATGTCGCTTGACCGATTGTATTGTATCCACACTGCTGGTGATATTGTCGATGATGCAACCCGTATTTCCGACGGCCTTTACATTGGCGGTGACGTAGCCACGCTCATAGAGATGGCAGAACAGGGATTTCGTGAAATCAGATTTTTTGTCGGATACAGCGGCTGGAGCGAGGGTCAGCTTGACAATGAGCTTGCCGAGCATGTGTGGGCCGTCACGAGAACCGACAATCCTGTGGAACTTCTTACTGGCGACGGTGACAATTACTGGCACCGTTATGTCCGCACATTGGGTGACTCGCACCGTGGATGGCGCTATCACCCGCAAAATCCGTTTCTCAACTAATTATTGTTGTAAAGCTGTTGCAGCATGTAGATGTCCTGATAGGTACTGCCCCGGCGCAACCACGAGCGCAGGCGTCCGCATATACTGAAGCCACATTCCTTAAACATGTTTAGGGCCGCTGTATTGTCGATTGCAGTTGTGGCCCATAACTGATGCACTCCCAGCATGCGCCGTGCATAGTCTGAAATCAAAGTGACGGCATGAGTGCCTATCTTGTTCCTACGGGCATCCGGAGCTACAAGTATTCCAATCGCGGCGCGACGGTTATGCGGATCGAAGTCATACAGATCGACCATTCCGACAGTCCTGTTATCGGAATTGCGCACGATCATCATCCTTAATTGCCGTGACGCGTAAACATCAGCAGTATAATTGTCGACATAATCCTCAAGCATTTTGCGTGAGTAGGGGGCTACGGTGGCTCCGGCGTACCATAGTGAAGTGTCGTTTTCCCAGCAGAGGATAGTATCTATATCGCTGTGTTCCACAGCACGCAGCGTTATTGCAGTATCAGAAAGAAAAGTTGTCATTGGTTGTTTCTATTAAATGATTCGCTGAATAGGGTGCGGTTGATCAGTGAGCGTCCAAGTGTGATCTCGTCGGTATATTCAATATCATTGCCTACCGATACACCACGGGCCAGCCGCGTGATCTTAACCGGTAGGGTGCCAAGCTTGCGATAGATGTAAAATTCAGTAGTTTCACCTTCCATCGTGGCGCTTAACGCAAGTATAACCTCGTCGATATTTCCTTCGCTCACACGCTCTACAAGCGATGCTATTTCAAGATCAGAGGGGCCTATACCGTCCATCGGTGACACAAGGCCCCCGAGTACATGGTAGAGGCCGTGAAACTGTCCCGTAGACTCTATCAGCATGACATCTTTAACACTTTCCACCACGCATACCAGTGAGCTGTCGCGGGCAGGATTGGAGCATATAGCGCAAGTCTCTGTCTCTGAGATATTATGGCACACCGTACAATATCTGATGCCCTTTCGGAGATCTATAATGGATTGCCCGAGAGATATTCCCGACTTCTCATCCTGACGCAAAATATGGAGCGCCAGCCGCAGGGCTGTCTTTCGGCCTATTCCCGGCAAACGTGACAATTCGTTGACCGCGTTTTCAAGAAGTGTGGATGCATATTCCTGTTCCATATATTCACTCAAAAATCTAATGTAAAGTTACTTTAAAACAGCCAATAAGACAACTGCCAATTACCAATTTTCGCATTTTTTGAGAATTAATTGCTAATAACTGATTTATTGCTTAATTTTGTGGGCTGAAAGCATTTCTAATGCAACATAGAAAATGAAAATTATACGTAAAGTCAATGAACTTAAGGAGGCCGTGGCCCAGGCCAAGTCTGCCGGAAAGTCGGTTGGCCTCGTTCCTACCATGGGAGCCCTCCATGCCGGTCATGTTTCTCTTATAGAGCGTGCCCGCAAGGACAATGATATTGTAGTGGTCAGCGTGTTTGTTAATCCTACTCAATTTAATAATCCCGATGATCTGCGTACCTATCCCCGTACGGAAGAGGCTGATTGTGAAAAACTTGAAGCTGCAGGTGTCGATATAGCATTTATTCCTACCGTAGAGGAGATTTATCCTGAGCCTGACACCCGCGTGTTTGATCTCGGGGCGGTTGCCGAGGTTATGGAAGGTGCCATGCGTCCCGGACACTTCAATGGAGTAGCCCAGATTGTGAGCCGTCTTTTCTCTATGGTCAATCCTGACCGTGCTTACTTCGGAGAGAAGGACTTCCAGCAGATTGCCGTAATCCGTCGCATGGTCGAGCTTGAGGGATTTGATCTGGAGATAGTGGAATGCCCTATCAAGCGTGAGGATGACGGATTGGCGATGAGTTCGCGCAATGTCCGTCTGAATGAAGCGCAGCGCGCAATAGCACCGAAAATCCACAAGGTGCTTCTTGAAAGCACAGGATGGCTTCCGGAAGCTGATGTAGCTACTGTAAAGGCGCGTGTGGTCGATGACATAAACTCGTATCCTGAAATGGAAGTCGAGTATTATGAGATTGTCAACGGCCATGACATGCAACCGATATCAGACTGGGCCGACACAGACTATGCTGTAGGATGCGTGACAGTCAATCTTGGAGACGTACGACTTATTGATAACATAAAATATTTTCAGAAATGATGCAGGTACAGGTGGTGAAATCAAAAATTCACCGTGTTACCGTAACTGAAAGTAATCTTGCCTATATAGGCAGTATTACAATTGACGAGGATCTGATGGATGCTGCCAATATTCTGGCAGGAGAGAGGGTGTATATCGTCAATAATAACAATGGCGAGCGTTTTGATACATACGCAATTCCCGGAACCCGCGGTTCGGGCATGATATGCCTTAACGGTGCTGCCGCACGTAAGGTGCAGCCCGGTGACATCGTAATTATCATGAGCTATGCCATCATGCCATACGACGAGGCCAAGACATTCAAGCCGGCAGTGATATTTCCTGACACGGCTACCAATCGCCTCGTGAACTAATTTTAGTGTTAACTTAACTACAAGGACATCATAATCATATGTTTGAAAACTTAAGTGAAAGACTTGAACGGAGTTTCAAGATGCTCAAGGGCCAAGGCCGCATTACTGAAATCAATGTTGCTGAAACGCTAAAGGATGTACGCCGTGCACTGCTTGATGCCGACGTCAACTATAAGGTCGCCAAGCAGTTTACCGATACTGTAAAGGCAAAAGCGTTGGGCCAGAATGTGATTAATGCAATCAAGCCCAGCGAGCTCATGATTAAGATTGTCCATGACGAACTTACCGAACTGATGGGCGGTGATACCGCGCCGCTTAATCTTAGCGGCAATCCTACCGTAATCCTAATGTCAGGTCTGCAGGGTTCCGGTAAGACCACCATGTCAGGCAAGCTCGCCAAGAAGCTGAAAAGCGAGAAGGCGCGTCGTCCGTTGCTTGTGGCCGGTGACGTATATCGCCCGGCTGCTATCGAGCAGCTCAAGGTGCTCGGATCGCAGATAGATGTGCCGGTATATTCCGAGGATGACAATAAAAATCCTGTCGAGATTGCCGAAAACGCTATCCGATATGCCAAAGCTCATAATTTTGATCTGGTGATTGTCGATACTGCCGGTCGTCTGGCTGTCGATGAAACCATGATGAAAGAGATCGAGGCTATCAAGAAGGCTGTCAAGCCGCAGGAGACACTGTTTGTCGTTGACTCGATGACAGGTCAGGATGCTGTAAACACTGCCAAGGAGTTCAATGATCGTCTTGATTTTGATGGAGTTGTACTCACCAAGCTTGACGGTGACACCCGCGGTGGTGCGGCCCTTTCTATACGTACTGTCGTTACCAAGCCTATAAAGTTTGTCGGTACCGGTGAAAAACTGGATGCTCTTGATTACTTCCACCCCTCGCGTATGGCCGACCGAATTCTCGGTATGGGCGATATCGTCAGTCTTGTGGAGAAGGCGCAGCAGCAGTTTGACATGAAGCAGGCTGCCGAGCTTGAGCGGAAGTTTAAGAAGAACGAGTTCAACTTCAATGACTTCTATAACCAGATTCAGCAGATCAAGAAACTCGGTAATATAAAGGATCTGGCAGCCATGATACCCGGCGTGGGCAAGGCTATAAAGGATGTCGACATCGATGACGACGCTTTCAAGAGCATTGAGGCCGTGATACGTTCGATGACCGAGAAGGAGCGCACCAATCCCGATATCATAAATGCCAGCCGACGCAAACGCATCGCCATGGGATCAGGCACATCACTTCAGGAAGTCAATCGTATCCTCAAGAATTTCGAGGATATGCGTAAGATAATGAAGTCGGCAATGGCTATGAAAGGCAATCCGATGAAGATGATGCGCAACATGCGCCGCCGATAAGCAATAATGGATAAATACATCGTAGTCAACGGTACACGAGTCCACTATACGGTCGATGGTGAAGGTTCGCCGGTCGTGCTGATGCATGGCTGGGGATGCAATACGACTACACTTGCTTCCATTGAGCGCGTAGCCCTTGACGCCCATCGGGTGATAAATATTGACTTGCCCGGTCACGGTTCTTCCGCTGAGCCTTCCGGAGTGTGGGGCGTGGAGGAATATGTTGACGTGCTTGATGCGATTTTAAAGGCTGAGGGCATCGAGCGTCCCATATTACTTGGCCATTCATTCGGAGGCCGTGTAGGCATATTGTATTCTTCGCTTCACGATAATGTGGACAAATTAATACTTGTGGATGCCGCCGGTATCAAGCCCCGTCGCTCGTTGCGTTACTATACGAAAGTATATTCGTTTAAATTGTGGAAGCGGATGCTTTACGCTGTATTGGGACGCGAAAAGGCTGAACTCCGCTTAAATAAGATGCGTGCAAAAGCAGGCTCAAGTGATTATGCGGCTGCCTCGCCCGTGATGCGTGCCGTGCTCAGTAAGACTGTCAATCAGGATCTCCGCGACCGTCTGCCGCAGATAAAGGCTGATACACTCCTTATCTGGGGAGAGAATGATACGGCAACTCCAATCAGCGATGCCCGGTATATGGAACGTCATATACCGAATGCCGGATTGGTGTCGTTCCCTAATTGCGGCCACTATTCATTCCTTGACAATCCTGTTCAGTTTGCAGCGGTACTCCGCAGTTTCCTAAATTCTTAAATCTTATATGACAACTCTTTTAGTGACTTCTTCCGATATCTGGTTGGCCACAATTGCATTTGTGATCGTTGCATTGGTGTGCCTTTCAGCCATGCTTCTTGAATTCAAGCGGGTGCTGATGATGATGCAGCAGAATTCATATCGTCCGGAACGCTATATGAAGTGGCTTTCTACGAGCGGTGACTCTACTTCGGTAGTGCGCCTGTTGGGTTTCTGCGCCTTTTTCTTCGCATTGGCGTCATTCACCGGCATTACCCTCGGAACAGCGGTCCTGTTGATATTCTCGATATATTGCATCATAAAGTTATCACGCGCCAAATATAAGAAGCCTCTGGTGTGGACTCCTCGCGCACGTCGCATCTATGCTGTAATGTGTGCGGAAGCTGTGGTTGT
>CAZIPQ010000042.1:0-10096 GCA_964541165.1 uncultured Muribaculum sp. | reverse complement strand
AGTTACAATACCACCATGGGAGTTATACGTACGGTACGTGAAATGATGCAGCCCTATACCGAGATTTTCATCTGCGAGATGGGAGCTAAGAATATCGGCGATATTAAAGAGATATGTGACCTCGTTCATCCGTCGATCGGTATTGTCACTGCGGTAGGTGAACAGCATCTTGAGTCATTCCGCACGATCGAGAATGTTCAGCGCACTAAATTTGAACTTGTCGATGCACTCCCCGCTGATGGTGTGGCATTTGTAAACAACGATTTCCCCTACATAGCCAATCGTGAGGTGCATAATGTGGAATGTCACCGTTATATGATCGGTGGCGATGCCGAGTATCGGGTATCGCGCATGGACTTCTCTGAAGAGGGTACGGCATTTACACTTGTCACCCCTAACGGTACCTATGATTTTACGACACGTCTTATAGGCGAATTCAATATATCCAATCTTATTCCGGCTATTGCTGTCGCAATGTACCTCGGTATGCCGGTTGAGAAGATACGTTATGCCGTCGGTAAGATTGAGCAGGTGGAGCATCGACTCAGTCTGCGCCGCATCCCCGGCAGCTATACCATTATTGATGATGCCTTCAACTCCAATCCTGACGGATCGCGTATGGCTCTTGATGTGCTTGCGTCAATGAAGCGCGGCAAGCGTTATGTCATCACGCCGGGTATGATTGAACTTGGAGACAAGCAGTGGGAATATAACAAACGTTTCGGCCAGAAAATCGCGTCATCGGTCGATGTTGCGATAATAGTCGGTGAGTATAACCGCGATGCAATTCTTGAAGGTATACGTGAAGGCGGCCTTGTTGAATCGTGTGTATATACTGTCAATACCTTTACTGAAGCCAATGCGCTTCTAAACACAATGGCACGTCAGGGCGATGCCGTGCTCCTTGAAAATGATCTCCCCGATACTTTTAAATAAAAGATTATGAAAACTAATATAGCAGTATTCTTCGGTGGTCGCAGCACCGAACATGAAATATCAGTCATTTCGGCCTCACAGGCCATGCATGCCATTAACCGCGACAAGTATGATGTCACTCCCGTGTATATTTCCAAGCAGGGAAAGTGGTACACCGGCGATGCCCTGTTTGATGTGGCAAACTACCGTGACATCCCGTCTCTCTTGAAGCAGTGTGAGGAGGTGTACATGGAACCTACCTACGGTGACTATAATCTCTATCGCAAGCAGCGTAAATTGTTTGGTAATCCTGTCGTAAAGAAGATTGATGTTGTCATTCCGGTGCTTCACGGAAGTAACGGTGAGGACGGTATATTTGAAGGCGTGCTGGAGACAATAGGCATACCCTTTGCCGGATGTAACACTCTTTCGAGTGCCAACGGTATGGATAAAATCACCATGAAGATGATTCTTCAGGCATGTGATGTTCCCGTTGTCGATTACGTATGGTTTACCGACAAGGAGTGGTATGCCAAGCGTGATGCAATAATTGAAAAAATCGAGACTAAGCTGGGCTATCCGGTGATTGTGAAGCCGGCTAATCTCGGATCAAGTGTAGGTATAAGCCGTGTCGCTGACCGCGAGGAACTTATTGCCAAGGTCGAGGAGGCTGAGAAATATTCAACCCGACTGATTGTAGAGCACATGGTTGACAACCTCAAGGAGATCAACTGCTCGGTACTCGGTGATTGTGATGAATATCTCACTTCAGTATGTGAGGAACCGATAAAGAGTGGTTCCATCCTGTCGTATGAGGACAAATATATGGGCGGCACCAAAAGCGCCAAGGGCATGCAGGCTTCGCAGAAGCGCATTCCTGCCGATCTTCCCGAGGCTATGAGCGAGCGCATACGCTTCCTTGCCGGAGAAACATTCCGTGTCCTTTCGTGTCACGGTGTAAGCCGTGTGGATGTCATTGTTGATGCTGATAATGACAATATCTATGTCAACGAGATCAATACGATTCCGGGTTCGTTGTCCTTCTATCTTTGGGAGGCTACCGGTATACCGTTTGACCAGCTTATGGAGCGTCTCGTCTCACTTGCACTCAAGCGTAAGCGTGAGCAGGGACTCAAGACCGTCAGCTACGACCAGAATATTTTCAGTCTCGGCGGTGGCGTGAAAGGCGCCAAGGGAGCCAAAGCTGCCCGATGATCAGGCCTGATTTAGAAAAAATGACAATGGCTGATTCCAAATAGAGGAATCAGCCATTGTCATTTTATTTCAGGAGAGTGAGTCCCGTCGTCTGATACGGATAGGAAGCGCTCCTTCCGGAACCGGGCCGTCTATCACCAGGGCGAGATAACCTCCTCCGCCGGCACCTGACATTTTCCATGCGAGAGCCTTGTCTTTCCATCGGTCAATGTACTCCTGTACTCCCGGTTGCATCATGGCCGGGAACATGGCAATCTGCGCCTCGAATGAATCCCTGTAAGCTTTGGCAAAACTATCGAGATCGTGTGCCATTATGGCATTCCAGCACCGCTCGGCAGCTTCCGTGAGCTTGCTGACTTTTTCAGGAGTGATATCCTTGCCTTCCACAACCGAACATTCCTCGGCACGTGGAAACATCGGTACAAGACAAAGATGCGATTCAAGCCACGACAGTGTCGCTTCATCGTGACATGACTCTATTTGCTCGGGCCAGTAATGTCCGTCATAATAGTGGCGTGTCAGCCCCGACATACACATTCCGATCGCATCCTGAGCTCCCGATATGTGTCCTTTGCTCTCCGGATCATTTTCAAAGCAGAATACGAGTCTCGCAAGCATTTCTTCATTATATGGCGGTAGTTCGTACGGCCATATCTTGCGGGCAGAGTTACGGGTCGAGGTCGCCATGCCGCCGCGTTCCATAAACTCTTCGGTAGGTTCAAGGGAGATGGTAAGGGCCCATCCGGCTCCATGCTCGTTTACATACGGCTGGTCTATCCATGTTCCGGCTATGTCGAGGCGATAGGGTAGATGTGAGCCTACATTCTTGCGGAGTGATGTTGTCGAGCGTGCGTCAAGTCCCTCTTCAGGCTCTCGCTGAAGTTCAATATACTTTATGCCGCGTTCTTCGCAGAATTTTCTTTTCTGTTCGGAACCGCCGTCCGAATTGACTACAAATATGTCAGGCTTTACCTGCTCTACGGTATCGATGAAGTCCATCATGCCCGATCCGCGGTTAATACATGCGTCGGTAACGTAGCGTATGGCCTTGACCATATACAGGCGCTCCTGCTCGGAGTAGACCGTGTGGCGGTGTTTTAGCTCATATACAGTATCATCTGATCCGATGCCGACATACAGATCTCCATATTTTGATGCTTCTTTAAAGAATGCCACGTGACCGCTGTGGAGCATGTCATAACATCCTGATACAAAAACTCGCTTATTCATTGATGGGTTTCAATAATCGGTTAATGACTGGTAGGTGCCGGTAATTTGTCGCGTAAACGACTGTTGAATATCTCTACACTTACCAGTCGGTAATGGGGGCTATATGCCGAATTAAATCGTTGGCTGTGATGCATGGCGTAATTGCCCGTAGCAAGCACGCTGTCGATACGTGCCGCGTCAGAAGCTGCATCAGGCAATGTGATCTCCGTCTGGCCGATCACATCAAGTATTTCGTGCCAGTTGTCTTTCCAGAAGTCTACGTCAGGCATCTGAAATCCAAGAAGACTGTCGTAGAATGCATTGAAAAGCTCCTCGCGCGTGATGTAACCGTCTCTTACGGCACGCATGTCCACATGATAAAAATTTTCTCCGCATCCGGCCGGCTCGAAATAGCAGTCAACTGTATCGTCAGGCATTTGGGCAAGCTCGCTGTTAAAGTAGTTTTCAGCCTTTTCGCGCGACGGAATAAGATGACCCGGTCCGAAAGTATCGTGGAAGAAACTTTTGTAGATATCCTGCAACTGCGCTTCAGGATAACGCCTGATATATTGGCCTACTGTTTCGCTTACCTTTTTACGGTCGGCAGTATGCCCGGTAAAAGGTATGACTGCGAGCAGGATGAGTGGAAGATATGTCAATTTAATTTTCATTGCAGGCCAAAATTGCATTTATTGTGTAAAGTTAGGCATTTACATGAAACAAACCGCTATCATAGTCCGTTAATTATACTAAAGGATCCTTATACCATCACATAATGCGACAAATCATCAACCATTTTACCGACGACGATCTGTATAAGTTTACCATGTGTTGTGCCGTGATTGATAATTATCCGCGTGCCCAGGTCAAATATACATTTGTCGATCGCAATAATACGATATATCCCGCCGGCTTTGCCGAGGCGTTGAAAGAGCAGATTGCAATGCTTGAAGATCTCGTTATAATCGAGGAAGAGATTGCTTTCATGAAGCGCAAGTGCTATTATCTGCCATTCTGGTTCTATGATTATCTGAAAGGTTTCCGTTATGACCGCCGTCGGGTCAAGGTCAGTCAGGATGCCGATGGCCATCTTGCCGTTGCGTTTGAAGGCAGTTGGTGTGATACGATTCTGCTGGAGGTGAAAGTCCTCGCCATAATCTCGGAGTTATACTATATGATGACCGGCAATGACAGCAGGATGGATATGGAGTCATTCCGTCAGCGATCGGTCGACAAGGCCCGTCGGCTGATTGAGGCGGGTTGCCAGTTCAGTGATTTCGGCACACGGCGCAGAGCTTCTTTTGAGGCTCAGGAGGAGTGTGTGCGTGAGATGTCGCGGTGTAATGCCGAGATGCAGGGCCCCGGACGTTTTGTCGGAACGAGCAACGTATATCTGGCGATGAAATATGATCTGCTGCCTGTCGGCACCATGGCTCATGAGCTGATATGCGCTATTGCGGGTATGTTTGGTCCGCAGATGGCCAACCATCTGGCAATGAAAGTATGGTCATCGACTTATCGCGGAGCATTGGGGACATTCCTTTATGATACTTACGGCTGGAATATTTTCAGTCTTAATTTCTCTGAAGATTATGCCAATATGTTCAAGGGTCTTCGTGTAGACAGCGGTGATAACCGTGAACAGCTGCATAAGATCGTTGAGAAATACCGTTCGCTCGGCATAGACCCACGCAGCAAGCAGATTGTATTCAGTAACGCGCTTACAGTCGACAGTGCGATCGATATTCAGCGTATCGCCGCTGATGTATGTCAGCCGTCGTTTGGCATCGGCACGCATTTTACAAATGATTTTCCCGGCATTTCTCCGATGAATATCGTGATCAAGCTTGTGGCTGCCAAGATCACCGAGTCATGGACTTTCTATAATGACACCTGTAAGCTCAGTGAGGATTATGGCAAATATACGGGTGATCCTGAAGTGGTGCGTCGTTTCAAGGACGCGCTTCATATCGACTGATGGTATTTTCACAGGTAATTGAATTGTGCTGATTATGATGAATTGGGATAAGCTGATTAATGACAAGCGCTTCGGGCTGGAGGATTTCCACAATCCCCGTAAGGGCTCGCGCAGTGATTTTCAGCGTGACTTTGACCGTCTTGTGTTTTCTTCTCCGTTCCGCCGACTGCAGAATAAGACACAGGTATTTCCGCTTCCGGGCAGTATATTTGTACATAACCGCCTGACCCACTCCATGGAGGTGGCCTCGGTAGGCCGATCATTGGCCAACGAGGTAAGCATGTCCCTTAAAGAAAAATATGCCGGAGAGCCGTGGTCACATAAACTTGACGCTCTTGACGAGATCGTCGGAGCAGCCTGTCTGGCCCATGATCTTGGGAATCCACCTTTCGGACATTCCGGTGAGAAGGCTATATCCACATTTTTCAGCGAAGGCCCCGGAAAGGACCTCAGGAGTCAACTTACCGATGCACAATGGTCAGATATCATCCATTTCGAAGGAAATGCCAATTCTTTCCGTCTGCTGACACATCAGTTCAACGGGCGTCGTCCGGGAGGTTTTGCCATGACTTACTCCATGCTTGCCTCAATCGTTAAGTACCCGTATGAATCAAGAGCTGCCGGTGATAAAAATAAATTCGGTTTCTTTGAATCGGAGGTAAAGACCTTTCAGCTGATAGCCGACGAACTCGGCATGCTGCCTAAATATGGTCCCGCAGGGGAGGTGCGATATGCACGTCATCCGCTTGTTTATATAGTGGAGGCCGCTGATGACATCTGTTATCAGGTCATGGATATCGAGGATGCCCATAAATTGCGCGTAGTTACCTCCGATGAGGTGTACAGTCATTTTCTCGCATTTTTTGATGAGGATCGTCAGGAGCACATGCGCAAGACAATGGCGCATGTCGAGGATCCCAATGAAAAAATCGCCTATCTGCGCAGTTGTGTGATAGGCCTGCTGGTGCATGAGTGTGCTCTCGCTTTCATTGCCAATGAGGATACTATACTTGCCGGAGAATTTACCGGATCGCTGCTTGACCATATCAGTCTGCGTGCCCGTGAAGGCTACCGAAATTGCTCTGCATTGGCCTGGAAAAAGATATATTGTGCCAGTGATGTGGTGGATATCGAGCTGGCCGGTAACCGTATTATATCGTTCCTGATGGAAAAGCTCATCCATGCCGTGCTTTATCCTACGCTTAACTACTCTTCATTATTGCTGAGCAAGGTGCCTACACAGTATGATACCGGTGCTCCCACCGTCTATGGTAAAATTCAGGCTGTGCTCGACCATATATCCGGCATGACCGATGTATATGCCCTTGATCTGTATCGCAAACTCAACGGTATGAGTCTGCCGGCGGTATAAAATTTTTAATCGATTGTAACTATGCGTTATATATTTACACTTGTAGTCCTGCTGGGTTGTATCTCCGGAGCCCTGGCACGCAGTTATTCAGTAGATCAGATACCTAATGTACATGTGGCTGACCGTCACCGGTATGTGAGTAATCCTGACGGGATTTTGTCAGCGGCAGCAGTCAATAGCCTGGATGCGGCCATAGACTCGCTGTGGCAGCGTACGACGGCTGAGGTTGCCGTGGTTGTTGTGGAAAGTATTGACGGTGGTGATATCGATGACTTTGCCACGCGGTTATATACCAATTGGGGCATAGGAAAGAGTGATAATGATAATGGCCTGCTCTTTCTTGTGTCACGCGATGACCGCCGCATGGTGATTCGTACAGGCTACGGTATGGAGGGTGTTGTGCCGGATGTGATAGCCGGGCGCATAATACGCAATATTGTAGCACCGCGTTTCCGCGAAGGTGACTATGACGGCGGAGTGACAGCCGCTGTCAATGAAATAGGTCGTCTTATAACCACGCCGGGGGCAACCGATGAGCTGCTGTCGAAACAAGCTAATGATGCCAATGCCCACCGCAATGAATCAGATACATTTTTCTCAACATGGATCACTATCGGAGTGGGCCTTACGGTACTGCTGATTATCTGGATCGTGTATACTCTTGTGACTACCTCGCGTCTTGACCGCTATGAGCGTTATCAGCGGTTGCGCAAGATGCTCATGCCGGCATTGATCATGGGCTTCCTCGGCCTCGGAATACCCTTTATCGGAGTATTGTTGCTATGGCTCGCCATGCATTATCAGCGTGTACGTTCACGTCGGTGTCCTAATTGTCATGCACGGATGAGGCGCCTTGATGAAAAGTCGGACAATGCATATCTCACACCGGCGCAGGATCTTGAGGAAAAGCTTGACTCGGTTGACTATGACGTGTGGTTATGCGATCAGTGCGGCGAGACCGACATACTGCCATTTGTAAATCAGGCCTCCAATTACAAGCAGTGTCCTCACTGCGGCACACGTGCCTGTACATTGCGTAGCGACCGTATAATAGCGCAGCCTACCGAATACCGCGAAGGGCAAGGCGTGAAGGAGTATATGTGTCACAACTGCGGTAAGCCGACCTATGTCAAATATACGATACCTAAGGCTGTCGTGCCTCCGGTAGTCATTCTGCCGGGTCGTGGCGGATTTGGTCATGGCGGCGGAGGAGGCTTCTCCGGCGGTTCATTCGGCGGCGGCAGTACCGGCGGCGGTGGTGCATCAGGCGGCTGGTAACCGGATGTCATGCATGTGTGTCGGATGAGGTCGGAATCCAGCGTCCGCGTAGCAGACGTATCAGGAATATCGCTCCGCGGAAGGTGAGCTCGGCACACATGGCTATCCATACTCCGCGCAACCCCATCGTACGGGCAAGCATCCACGCAAGCGGCAGACGCACAATCCAGATACTGCCGAAGTTCATTATGGCTGGTATGGTGGTGTGACCTACACCGACAAATACTCCGTAGGCGACTATCGAGGCTGCAAACATCGGCTCGGCCCATGCCTCGATGCGCAATACTTCGGCTCCTAACTGCTGGATTGCCTCGACAGGGCTCATCATTTCCATGACAAGATGAGCGCCCATATACATAAGCACACCCATTACCGTCATTACAATCATTCCAAGGCCAACAGAAATTAGTCCGAAACGCTTTACGAGATCATTGCGTCCTGCGCCGTAGCTTTGTCCCACGAGTGTGGTGGCCGCGTCGCCTATACCGTAGCCGGGCATGTAGCAGAGACTTTCAGCCGTCACGGCAAATGCATTGGCTGCGATAGCCACGACTCCGAGTGGGGCCACTATCATCGTGATGGCGATCTGTGCGCCGCATATCACGGCATGTTCTACCGTCATAGGCACCGATATACCTACCGCTTTGCGCAGGATATTACGGGTAGGCCGGTATGAGCCTTTATTGCCTACGAGGCGGAGTTCCGGTTGTCGGACAAACAGATAATAGCACATGAAAGCCGCGGTGACGATTTCGGCGAGGACGGTGCCGAGTGCAGCTCCCAATACTCCCAGTCCTGCACCGGGTAGATAGATGTCGATGCCGAATATATCAACGTGTCTTGCGGGGAATATCAAAATGAAATTGAATAGACAGTCCATCACGCACATCAGTACGTTGAGCAGGCTCGGCACTTTCATGTTGCCCACACATCTCAGCATGCCTCCGGCGAGGTAATTGAGTGTAAGCATGGGAAGTGCGGCCACGAAAACGAGGAAATACAGTGATGCTGCCGGCGCGATGGTCTCAGTGCCGCCAAGCCAGTGGGGGAGCGGTGTCGAAATGGCGATGCCTATGGCCATGACAACAAGGCTGAATATCAAGGCCGCCGTGATGGATTGACGCAATACATTGCGCGCTCCTGCAAAATCCTTGGCTCCCACCTTGTGGGCTACCTGAACCGTAAAGCCCACAGTCATTGCCGAGCATATTCCCCAGAAAAGCCATAAACTTGTAGATACAAGGCCTATCGAAGCTGATGCGTCGGCTCCGAGGTGTCCCACCATCGAGGCGTCGATATACTGCATCATGATGCTTGATAACTGTGCGAGGATGGCCGGGAGCGACAGTTGCACGGTCAGTTTGAGCTGCTGACTGAACGTGAGGTTGCGTCCTTCTCTGATATGTGATATGTCGGGCATTACTTTTTTCCGATGTTTATAATGCAAAGTTACTCACTCCGCCGCAGATGGTAAAGTAAATTCCGACTTTTAAGGAATATTGCTCCAGATGTTGGATATATCGCTACAGACTGACTACAATCTTACCTATCTGTCCGCGCTGTTCGGCAAGGGTATGGGCTTCGGCAATCTGTTCAAGAGTGAAGTGGCGCGCGATGACGGGGTGGATGTTGTTGCGTTCGATCAATGACATCATGTCATCAATCTGCTGCTGCGTAGGGGAATTGCTGTAAAAACCGGTAAGATATACTCCCGATGGTATTTCCTTGATCGGATCAAAGTTTTTAAGTCCGTACACACCGCCCAGCAGTCCGGTATGGCACACTATGCCGTGGAGGGAAGTGATCCTGAGAGAGTCGCGCAGTGATAATGCACCTATGAGTTCAAGTACTTTTGTGGCTCCGGCGGGGAAGCGGTCCAAAAATCTCCTGCGGAAATCGTCACCCTCCAATATGACATCATCGGCTCTATAGTTCAGGAGCATCGGTGCCTTGTTTTCATTGCGTGTCGTGGCAATTACATTGGCTCCGATAGCTTTTGCCAGCTGTATGGCAGCCAGACCTACAGTTGATGTGCCGCCGCGAATGAGCAACGTATCCCTGTCGGTAAGCTGTAATGACTGAGATAATGAGCCGTAAGCAGTATAGTACGTTTCGGGGATTGCTGCAAG
>CAZIPQ010000041.1:0-17124 GCA_964541165.1 uncultured Muribaculum sp. | reverse complement strand
GCAGTATGGCTTCCACGGCCCCAACTTCGGAGTTGTGTCAGCATGTGCATCATCGACCAACGCGCTTATTGACGCTTTCAATCTTATCCGTCTCGGTAAGGCCGATGCCATCGTTGCCGGTGGTGCTGAGGCTGCCATTTACCCTGCCGGTGTAGGCGGTTTCAACTCTATGCACGCTCTGTCAACACGTAATGACAGTCCGGCCACTGCATCACGTCCGTTCAGCAAGTCACGCGACGGCTTCGTGATGGGTGAGGGTTCTGCAGTGCTTGTGCTTGAGGAACTCGAGCATGCCAAGGCACGCGGCGCCAAGATTTATGCTGAGGTAGTAGGTGGAGGTATGTCAGCTGACGCCTATCATCTGACTGCTACCCATCCCGAAGGGCTCGGTGCAAAGCTTGTCATGAAGAATGCGCTTGAGGATGCCGGGATGAAGCCTGAGGAAATCGATTATGTAAATGCTCATGGCACATCGACTCCCGTCGGTGACCTTTCCGAGATCAAGGCTATCAAGGAAGTGTTTGGCGATCACGCCTATGACATGAACATCAGTTCTACAAAGTCAATGACAGGCCATCTGCTCGGTGCTACCGGTGCTGTTGAGGCTCTGTTCTGCGTCAAGGCCGTTCAGGATGACATTGTTCCTCCGACTATCAACCATGATCCGGAGGATGTCGACGAAGAGATTGACTACAACCTCAACTTTACATTTGATAAGGCACAGAAGCGTGAAGTTCGCGCGGCCCTTTCCAATACTTTCGGTTTTGGTGGCCACAATGCCAGTATCATTGTAAAGAAATATGCTGAATAATATTTATCGCATATTTTAAGATCCTTAGGGCCACGCAACCGCGTGGCCCTAATTCATTTAAGCTTTAAATTGTAGATATGAAGCGTTATACATGTGTGGTGGCGTTTGTGATGTCGGTTGTGTCGGCATTTGCCCAGCTGCCGTTGCCTGAGGTCCCTGCTTCGCTCACCAGTCCCGGGGAGCGTGCCTCGTATGTTGTGCGTCATTTCTGGGATGCGATGAAGTGGAATGATCCAGTCATGGCTGCTGATACGGTGATGATGGAGCATGCGTTTGCTGATTATGCTTCGGTATTGCCTCATGTCCCTGCCGACTCGCTTGACAATTGTGTGGGAGTATTATTGCGGCAGGCCGCTGTCAATCCTGAGGCGTATGACAGGGTGCTGAATTTGTCGGAGATCTATCTTTACGAACCGGAATCGCCGGTTTATTTTCCCGAAGGATTCCGATCGGTGCTGATTGCGGCCATGGATACTGCCTGTATGCCGCCGCTGTCGGCTACTCGCGCCGTGACATTCCCCTATATGTTCGGTGAACTTTCAAAAAACAGGGTAGGACATCAGGCCAATGATTTCTCATTCAAGACCAGAGCCGGGGAGGAGATGAGTCTGCTCGATGCGGTGAAGGCCCATCCGATGAATCTGGTCATCTTTTATGACCCTGACTGCGACCACTGCCGTGATGTCATCACCGAGTTGAAGCGATCTCCTGATGTAGCTTCCATGATTGCCGGCGGAAATCTCGGTATGCTCGCCGTCTATTATGAGGGCGACGACGAGGTATGGAATCACGGAAAAGGACTTATCCCTGACAGCTGGATTGATGCGGTGACTCCCGATGACGTCATTGAGGATGAGGCCTTATATACGTTGAACCGTCAGCCGACCCTGTATCTGATTGACAACGAAGGCAAGGTGCTGGTAAGGGACGGTGTCGCCATTGATGTGTTACGTTATATTATGTCACGGAAATGAACGGATGGTTGGTAGTAGCTATGCTGGTCATAGCTAACGTATTCATGACCTTCGCCTGGTATGGTCACCTTAAAATGCAGGAATATAAGTGGATTACCAGCGACTCGCCGCTTATAATAGTCATATTGTTGTCGTGGGGCATCGCTCTTGCGGAATATTGCTTTCAGGTGCCGGCCAACCGTGGCGGCTACATAGGCAACGGCGGTCCCTTTTCCCTTGTACAGCTCAAAGTGATGCAGGAGGCCATCACGCTGATTATCTTCACTATATTCACGGTCATATTCTTCAGGGGCGAGACGCTCCACTGGAATCATTTTGCCGCGTTCGGCTGTCTTATCCTCGCGGTCTACCTGGTATTCATGAAATGATATTTTTTAATAGATAGCGTTAAAAAATCTCCGATACTCAAAAAAATACGGGTATTGGAGATTTTTTTTCATTTTTACGGTACCCATTTCGTTAATTAGTGAATATATGGATTAAACGAAATGTAAAACCAATCTTATCCTTATCAATGAACTTAAGTAAATTTCTTCGCTTCATGCTGATTTTTTACTTTGCATTGTGCTCGTTGGGTGCGATGGCGCAAGGTAATCTGATCACACTTGAAGCCAATCAGACTGAACTTCCCGCAGTCCTGCGCCAGATAGAGCGGCAATCGGGTTACTATAAACTCGGATATGATGCCGACCTGCTGCGCCAGTTTAAGGTTACCGCCTCCATTAAAGACAAGAGTGCGGTTGATGCCGTACAGACAGTTATCGCCGGTCTGCCCCTGCAGGCTGTGACCGAAGGTAAATTTATTTCCATCAAATCAACAGGCTCGAAAGCCCGTCAGGAGCAGGGTAGTGCTGCTGCAGATGCATTGACCGGTGTGGTCATTGACCAGCACGGAGATCCCCTGGCCGGTGTCTCGATCAGCAACCGTGCCGGCATGGTCATAGGTCTTACCAATGCCGAGGGACGCTTTTCCATCTCAAGCAAGGAGGCCAAGGTAAAGCTGAAGTTCACCTATATCGGTATGAACCCCATCGAAACCACCGTGACCAACGGTCACCCGGTGAAGATTGTCATGTCGGAAAATACGACCGACCTGAGCGAGGTTGTAGTGACCGGTTATCAGGTTGTCGACAAACGCGCTTCTACCTCGGCCATCACCTCTATAAAGGCTGAGGATGTCATCCGCCCCGATGCTCTTTCGATCGACCAGATGCTTGAAGGCAAGATCCCCGACATGATGTTCATGTCCAACTCGGGTGAGGCCGGTGTAGCGCCGAAGATCCGTATCCGAGGCACATCGTCGATCATCGGTAACCGTGAGCCGCTTTGGGTGGTTGACGGTATCGTGGTTAATGACCCTGTCGCTATTTCAACGGAAGATCTTAACGACCCGGACTATATAAACCGTATCGGTAACGCGATTGCCGGACTGAATCCGCAGGACATCGAGCGTCTGGACGTGCTTAAGGATGCCTCGGCTACCGCACTCTACGGTACCAAGGCCGCCAACGGCGTTATCGTCATCACTACCAAGCGTGGTAAAGAGGGCGCGCCTACAATACGTTACAACAACTCATTCACCTGGAAACTGCGTCCGCGCTATACTGACCGCTCGGTCGATGTGCTTAACTCGCAGGAGCGCACCCAGCTTTCAAAAGAACTTTGGGACAGCCACTACGTATATGGCTCGGCCGTTAGCATGGTCGGCTATGACCTTCTGAAATCACAGCTGTACAATGGTGAGATAACTCAGGCTGAGTTTGATGCCAAGTTGCCTTATTATGAAACTGTCAACACCGATTGGTTTGACCTCTTGACTCACAACAGCTTCTCACAGGCTCACACACTTGCGATATCAGGTGGCGGTGAGCGTGCTTCCTATTACGGTTCACTCGGTTTTACCGATAATGATGACGTAGTAAAGGGTACCACCAACCGTCGTTATAATGCCATGGTCAATCTTGACGTGAAATTCTCCAAAATGCTTACCGCCTCATTCAGCATCAAGGGTAATGTGAGCAACCGCGAGTATTATCAGTCAAGTCTTAACCCGGTAGAGTATGCCTATAAAAGTTCGCGTGCGATACCCGCCTATGACAATGACGGCAATTACGAATTCTACAGAAAGAATGCCGCTGTACTCTACGGCTACAATTACAATATCCTCAATGAGCTTGAAAACAGCTCGATGAATCAGAATGGATCGTCGGTGACATTTGACACCAATCTGCGCTTCAAGTTTAACAGCTGGCTGAGTGCCAATGCCATTTTCTCATATACTAACGCCAACACCAAGATTGACAGCTATTGGGGTGCCAACACATGGTATATGTCGACTATCCGTGGCTGTAACTTCGGCGAAACTCCCTCAGAGTCAAGCCTCGCTCCTCAGGGTGGTCAGCTTAACACCAGTGAGAACAAGAACAAGAGCTGGACTGCACGCTTCCAGCTTGACTGGAACAAGTACTTTGCTGATGATGTCCACAATTTCAGCGGTTCACTCGGTTTTGAGGCCAATCAGAACAAGTATGAGAGCTTTTCATATACAGCACGCGGATATTATCCTGACCGCGGCTTGTCATTTGCCCAGGGTATTGACCTTAGCCTTTATACCGGTTACGGGACCTGGCTTGCCAACAACGTGCCAACCATTGTTGACACCAAGTCAAATACCGTTTCAGGCTACCTGTCATTAAGCTACAATTACAATCGTCTTGTTTTCTTCAATATCAATGGCCGTATCGACGGTTCAAACAACTTCGGTGACCGAGCCAACGATAAGTTACTCCCGATCTGGTCTATATCCGGATCATTTGACGCAAAGCGTCTTCCCGCTTTGGAACAGCTCATCTGGCTGGACTATTTCTCGATAAAGGGTTCATTCGGTTATCAGGGCAACATGCTCTCAACCCAGACCCCTGTGATGATCATCCGCAAGGGTGCCTATAATGATTTTTATGGTGAATATATGTCGACGGTCGAGCGTAACCCGAATCCTGACCTGAAGTGGGAGAAAACCACAAGCTACAACCTTGGCTTTGAATGGGGATTTTTCAACCGCCGTCTTGAGATCGACGCCTCGTTATACTGGAAGCGTACGAAAGATGCCTTTATGGATAAGTCGGTATCGACTATCAACGGATATAGCTCTTACATCGTAAACGGCGGCGACATCGACAATAAAGGTTACTCGGTAGGTGTGACCGTACGCCCCATCCAGTCTAAAAACTGGCAGTGGTCAGTGTCAACCAACTTCTCTCGTAATATCAACCGTATAAAGTCGACTCCTTCAGGCGAGCAGTATGAACTGTCTAACTTCCTTAACGGTTCGGCAGTAGTAAAGGGCCAGCCAATCGGTACTTTCTATTCTTACCGTTTCCTGGGTCTAAGCCCGATTGATGGCGGCCCGATGTTTGACGACTGGTTTGACCATTATGAGGATCTTGTTGGAAAGAGCAAGTATGACACCTATACCATGGTTCTTTCAGCATCAGGCAACCGTGAGCCTTACATGCAGGGTGGCCTGTCGACACAGTTGCGTTATAAGAGTGTGCGCATGTCGGCGAGCTTCACTTACAGCCTCGGTGGAAAGACCCGTCTCTTCGGTATGTACGGTGCCGGCACAAACGGTGGCACGATCTATGCCTACAAGGGTGAAATAAAGCCTGAGAACAATCTGTCGCGCGACCTACTTAATCGCTGGAGACATCCGGGCGACGAGAAGTTCACGAATATACCGGCTATCATCAATCAGATTGATTACGATGCATATTCACGTTATCTGAATCACTGGTCATCGCATGTGGATGGTGTTCAGGAGATCGCTGACAACTACTGGGACATGTATGACTACTCGGATCTGCGCGTCGTGTCGTCCGACTATCTGAAGCTCCAGAATGTATCGGTTTACTATGAGCTGCCTAAACAGTGGCTTACCGGATTTGGCATCAAGCGTCTTGAGGTCAATGCTGCGGCATCAAACCTGTTCACCATCTGTGACTCCAAGTTGAAAGGCCAGACTCCTACTCAGGGTGGATTTACTGACATTCAGCTTTCTGACCGTCCTGGCTTCTCGTTTGGTCTTAATGTAACATTCTAACAGGCAATCAAAATGAATATAATTAATAAAATAGCATTATCTCTCGGTGTTGTGGCCGCAGGAAGCATTGCGACATCGTGCGATTCATTCCTTAAAGAGCATTCCCAGGATCTCGCAATGGTGCAGTCATGGGAGGATCTTGATGAGATACTTATCGGTGACACCTATATCAAGTCAGGCTATCTGTATATCGCAAATTCAATGGTGCAGACTAATGCCGATCAGTCGTATGACATAGTACACCTTATGGCCGATGAACTGGAATATGACAGTAATGTGAGCCCTAATTACGGTAATCTCCGTCTGTCGCAATATTTCGGTATCTGGACTTGGCAGCGTGAGCCTGCTACCGATGATAAGTTTAACTATATCGGTGGCGATGCCGTGTATTTCAATACTCTGTACACGCGTATCAATAAGTGTAATATGGTGCTGAGCGTAATTGACGAGCAGCCTGAGCCGAAAGAATATGATCGTGTCAACAAGCTGCGTGTCAAAGGTGAGGCATACTTCCTCCGCGCCTATTTCTTCTTCACTTTGGCCAATCTGTACTGTGAGCCTTATGCTCCCTCTACCGCATCGCAGAAAGCGGGTATAGTATTGAAGACATCGGAGTTTGTCGAGGATGTTGAGTTTGAGAATTCAACTCTCACTGCCACCTATGAGCAGATTCTTGCTGACCTCGAACAGGCCGATGCTGCGCTTGACGGCATAGAGCACAAGTCGCTTTACAGAGCTGACCACGTGGCGGTAAATCTGTTGCAAAGCCGCGTATATCTGTATATGCAGAATTGGGAGAAGGCGGCTGAATATGCACAGAAAGTCCTTGACCAGAAGAGTGGTCTTCTTGATCTACGTACAGTACAGCCGCGCGCCAACAGTATTTATGCGGCATCGCCCGAATCGATTTTCTCAATGGGTGAGAACTACATTTCAGCGTATATTTCACCAGATAGTTGGGGAGATCAGCCGGTTGTCATATCCGATTACATATCCTCGCTGTATGACGAGGATACTGACCTGCGCGTAGGACGCTATTTCGGAAAGTCTACGCTGAATACTTCAGGCTGCTACCTTAAGTATGACCAGCAGCGTGATCATTGGATCTCGAGATATAATGAGGTGGGAAGTGTATTCTTCATGCGCACTCCGGAGGCTTATCTCACTCTTGCCGAGGCATCGGCGTTCATGGGTAAGGAGGATGTTGCCAAGTCGACCCTCGAGAGGTATCTCCCGACCCGCATGACAGGTAATGTCACCGTAAATCAGACAGGTAAAGAGCTTATCGACTTTATCCGCGAGGAGCGTGCACGTGAATTCCTGCTTGAGGGCCATCGTTGGTTCGACCTGCGCCGCTATACTGTATGTGAGCCCTACAAATGGTCGAAGGAGATAACCCATCTGTATGCTTATAGCAATTCATACGGACGTATCACTTCGGTTGACTCCTATACGCTTAGTGAATTTGACGGAGCCTACACGCTTTCGTTGCCTCAGTCCGTGACCAACTTCCAGAACACGCTTAACAGCTATACACGTCCTGACAGAGTGCGCACGACAATTAAGTAAAGCAAAACCTAATTATGATTTTAAATATGAAAAAAGCATATCTATATACACTCGCAGCCGTGATCGCCTCAACGGGTATTGTGCTCACATCATGTTCCGACGATGATGAGGTACTCGTGGCGAGTGATCCCGAAATCAATTATTTCGAGATACCTGCATCTGTCACAGGGCCGGAGGCTGATCTTCGCCGCACTTTCCAGGCTGATAACGGAGTTTATCTGCTCTTTAATGACACGCTATATAAGGGTGTTGACAGCAATGGTTACGAAAAGGTGGAGACTGTTGACTTCAAATGGGATCTGACAAACTTCAATTCTTCGGATTTTATCATCGAGCAGTTTGATACATTCGATGACAAGAAGAAGGCTGCCGAATGTTGTCAGAAATATGTTATGAGCCACTTGTCATCCAAAGATTTCAAGCCTTATTCAATATTGCTGGCCAAGAATATAATCAAGGATGATTATAAAACGACGGTTGTATCCAATGTATCCACTTTCCGTTGTCTCGGCATTAATGCTGGAGCTTTTGTAAATGCTGCGGATGAGTCTGAGATAAAGGCGGCAGCTGCCGAAGCACTTTATGGAGTGCTTGAATCTAAATTGCCCTCCACATCGGCTGATGAGCGTCTGGCGTTCTATGCCGTCAGCGAGGAATACCTCAACCGCCGCATCACGAAGTTCATCAGCGACTGGGAGTCCAATCCCGATATCACACGCCTGTATGAATATGGCATCATAAGCTATGAGGCCGATGAGGACGGCGATGTATCCTGGGACTATACATGGAGCAAAGCCAATGACTTTACACGCTTCCTCAAGATAATGCTCAGTTATTCGAGGGATGAGTTTTATGCCATATATGGTAATTATCCTCTGGTTATGGAGCGTTATGAAATCCTCTATAACTATTTTGTGGGGCAGGGATACATATTTTAATTCCGTTATAAAAAACATTTTATCATGAATAAGATATTATTACATGTCGTCGCCGGCGCCGTTGCCCTGTTTACAGTGGCATGTGACAATGACGACAAACTTAAGGATATTGTGCCTGCGACTTCAGGCACTGTTACCGATGACATGGGAAATGAATACCGGTGGGTTCAGATCGGCGATCAGCAGTGGACTACCGAGAATGCACGCAACGGTGTGAGCATGACTGAAGCACAGTATTTCGATATCCTGTCGGCTGAATATGAATATGTGTTCGACGACGATGATGCCGATTATCTGCTTGAAAGCTATATTCCTGTTTACGGCAACCTTATGACTTACGATGAAGCATTGAAATCTGCTCCGGAAGGCTGGCGCTTGCCGACTGATGAGGACTGGAAGAAGCTTGAGGCTAATCTCGGCATGAAGGATGCCGACAAGGAGGGTATACGTGGCGAAGCCGGGGTAGGATACAAGCTTCAGGAGATGGGTACCGGTTGTGACATGGCGCTCACTCTCCATGGAGGCCTTAATAAGAAGAAGGTATATGGCTGGTATGAGTTCACGCTTGACAATATGAAGGAGTACGGGTGGTACTGGACAGCAACCGAGGGTCCGATTGTCAACGAATCAGTACCCACGGCCTGGTATCGCAAGGTATTCTCCTCAAACGGAGGTGTTGACCGCCGTTATGGAAGTACCGCTGACAAGCTAATGGCCGTGCGTTGGGTACGCGACGTAAAATGATCTGCCTGATTATCTGAAAAATAAACCTTAAACTCATATATAATCGTTTCAACAATGGAACATATCGGTTGTAGTCATATTACAGGATTGATTGCGGGTGTGCTGGCTTTTTGCAGCTGCACACAGAAGGCCGCTGATTCGTTTACCTTATCAGGTATGATAGCTGATCTGCCTGACAGCACCAAGGTTGTTCTTGTCAACAAGGAGGCTCCGGATAGCCTCAGCATCCTTGGTGACACGATAATCGGCCCCGGCGAGACATTTACTTTTACCGGTAAACTCGATTCGCCGAAAATGTGCTCGCTTAATTTCAGGAAATACAACGACTATTTCGGCAAGTTCACCAATATGGCATCATTCACACTGATGCTTGAGAACGGGGAAACCACTGTAGTGCTGAATGAGTCATTTGACAGCTTGAAAAATGCTTATCAGCCTGAACTTCTCGTTGATGTGAAAGGCGGTGAGGCCCAGCGTCAGTACATGGAGTATTTCAACGCCGTAGCTGAAAAGGAGCTTACGGCACGTAAGGCACGGTATAAGGAGGCCGAAAAGTGGTTTGACACGCATGATAACCCTGATACGATGAAAATCTATAAGGCAATCACCGAAGAGACCAAAAATGCTTATGAGGCTGCCGAGCTCGACTTCATCAAGGCTCATCCTACCTATGCCATATCGGCTTACCGTGTATGGGACAAGCTTGCCGATGTCTACAAGTATACTCCTGCTCAGCTTGAGGAATGGGCGCAACTTGTGTCGACCTGTCCCGACACAGCGAGAGTCAATCGCGTCAACCGTCGTCTTGAATTCTCGAAAGAGCATGCACTCGGGGTTCCGGTCAAGAATTTCCGTATGCTTGACGTCAAGGGTGACACTGTCGATTTTGTCAATCAGATTGTGCCGGGCAAATATAACTTTGTTGACGTGTGGGCAAGCTGGTGCGGTCCCTGCCGTGCGGCCATTCCTCATGTGAAAGAGCTGCAGCAGACTTATGGCGATCGTCTCAACATAATCAGTGTATCGGGTGATACTGATGACAGTGCATGGCGTAAGGCGATGGATGAGGAAAAGATGACCTGGCCGCAGTTTTATCTCGGCGAGGATCTGCTTAATCCCGCCGCACAGACCTACATGCTCTCCTCGATACCGCGTCTGCTGGTGTTTGATGACAATGGCATCCTTGTCCTGTCGACCAATATGCCCGGTGAAGTGTCAGAATATCTCAAGCAGAATTTAAAATAAACTCCGTATAACCGTTTTATGAAAAAGCTACTATCATCAGCGTCATGCCTGGCTTGTATTGCAGCCATAGGATGTCAGAGCACACCGGCCGACCACTATACCGTCACCGGTACCATCGGAGGTATTGCCGACAGCACGATGATCGTGTTGCGAAACAATGAGGCCCGGCGTAGTCAGTCAGAGCGTGATACGACCTACACCAAGGACGGTGTGTTTGAGTTTACCGGTTCAATCGCCAATCCTGCGCATGTGACACTCTATATCGAGAACCCCGATGGAATGGGCCGAGCCGTTGAATTTATGCTTGAGAATGCCCCGATAACCATTAATGCAGCTTCGCTTGACAGTGTTCCGCCGAGCTGGTTCTCTGATCCTGAGAGCATGATGCTTGAAAAAAGTGTCCACATCAAGGGAGGTAAGGCTCAGGCTGAGTATCAGGAATACCGTGACGCGATATTTCCTTACGCACTTGCTGTTAAACGCGGGCATTACCAGCTGTATTGGGCCGAAGGCAGCAAGTCTCGTACTCCCGAAGAGGAGGCTGCCGCAAAGAAGGCTTACAATGATGCGGACATACAGCTTGCAGCTGCAAAAGACCGTTTTATCGATGAGCATCCACAATATAACATATCCCAGCGAATGATGGCCGAGAAGCTGCGCAATCCGTTCTCGTATACCGATGAACAGCTTGACGGTATTTTGGCCGCTACAGAAGGGTCGCAATGGACCGCGCGCCGCGACACTCTTGCCGGTATCATCGGCCGTTACCGTGATGTGGTGTCGATGAGTCCTTATGCGGATATCCGGATGCTTGACCAGAAGGGCGACACTGTGGCGCTGTCCGATTATGTCGGTAAAGGCAATTATGTATTCATCGATTTCTGGGCAAGCTGGTGCGGTCCTTGCCGCGCTGCAATTCCCCATGTGAAGGAATTGCATGAGAAATATCCGGAAGGCCTCACCATTCTCTCAGTGTCAATCGACAAGGAGAAGGCCGATTGGGAGCGGGCTGTGGCTGAGGAGAAAATGACGTGGACTCAGCTGTGGGCTCCGGGTGAACTTTCTTCGGCAGCCTCTGAAGCCTATCACTTCCGCTCGATCCCCACGCTCGTAATCATCACTCCTGACAGCCGGATAGCCATAGAGACAAGTGACGCTAATTCGATCTCAGGATACCTTGACGCGAATTTGACAAAAAGCCGGTCAAATCAGTAAAAAGTTTTGTATATCACCGATATTGAGTATATTTGTGATGCAAAAACAAGCTGATTGTGGATATCGCAGAATTTGAGATAATTTTCCGGAACAATTACCGCAAAATGTTTCTATACGCACACGATTTCGTAGCAGACACTCAAGTCTGCTATGATATTGTGTCGGATGTATTTCTCAAACTCTGGGAGGCCCGTGATAAAATTGACCCTGATACCGCTGAAGCATATCTCCGCACCTGTACCCGAAATTCATGTTTTTTATATTTCCGTCAGCAAAAGCAATTCGATAAATACAAAGAGGCGCTGGAACTGACCGAAGAAGAGATTGAAGCTATCGACTCGGCCGACGACCTTACGGAAAGTCTGCTCGATGTCATAGACACCCTGCCCGACAAGACCCGCTATGTGCTCCGTCAGTGCTACCTTCACGACAAGACCTACAAGGAGGTGGCCGATGACCTGAAGATCACACCCGACGGCGTGAAAAAGCATATAGTGAAGGCTTACTCGACCATCCGCAACTTTTTCAAATCAGATCACGGTAAAAATTCCGACAGATAACAACAGCTTAATTTCAGAGAGCGATATGAAACACAACCCGTTCATAAACAGTAATGAGGAAGAGGGCTCTTTTTCCGAGAAGATCCATCTCCGTCATGCCTTGTTTTCGAAAGAAGGCGAATTTCCCGATGTAGACCGGGAATGGGAAAAGTTTCAAAAAAGAATTGAAGCTAATCAGGCTACTCATGATGTCGCCGATGATGTCACTGAAGAGGCCGTAGTGTCACGCAGGCCGGTGATACTCCGCTGGATGTCGGTGGCTGCCGTGGCTGCTGTTGTTGTGGCCGTGTTGGGAATAGCTTATTTTAGCTCAAGGAGCGGTGGTCTTGATGCTCGTGAGGTATATGTGGCTCAGGAATCATCGCTTGACCGTATCATTGTGACTAACAATACAACGGGCGAAGCGCATAATATAGTTTCACCCACTTATTCGGCTACGCCGCGCCCGATCCATGTGACCGGAAACAGCGTTACCGATACTCTCACTGTCGAAGTTCCCGCCGGGCAGGAGCTTCAGATTGTGCTTCCTGACAGCACCCGGGTATGGCTGTGGGCCAATTCCAAGTTAAAATATCCTGAGAATTTCACTTCATCGACAAGGACTGTCGAGCTAACCGGAGAGGCGTTTTTTGATGTGGCTACCGACAGTCTCTGCCCGTTCATAGTACAGACGCAGTATTTCATCACACGTGTCTACGGTACAGAATTTGTCGTGCGGGCCTATAATCCAAGTACCGCTTTCATCCTTCTGGTGGATGGACTGGTTTCGGTCGATGTTCCGGAACTCGATGCTTCGGCCGAGTTGCAGCCGGGACAAGCGGCTTCAGTACAGGCCGGTGACCTGCAGCTTCAGGCTGTCGACACATATCCGTGGGAACAATGGCGTGACGGATTTTTCTATTTCGACGAAGAGTCATTGTTCAAGATACTCCTTGAAATAGGCCGCTGGTACAATATCACAATAATATCGCAAAATGAAAAGGTGCTTGACAAGCAACTGCATTTTGTGGCCGACCGGACGGCTGACCCGCAATCGGTGGTCGAGGCGTTGAACAGTCTTGTGGACGACGCCGACATCACGATTGATGACGGCCAGATAATAATACGCTGAAAAATAAGATAGTCTGTACTAAAAAAGCTGACCCGACCGCCGAACAACGGCAGCCGGGCGATATTGTTTTTAGGGAATTGTCGCAGATCGGAGGTCAGAACATGGCGGTAACGCGTTTTAAGGCAGCGATAAACTCGTCACACTCCTCAATCGTGTTGTACACGGCGAATGAGGCGCGGATAGTGCCCTCTATGCCGAGCCGTTGCATCAAAGGCTGGGCGCAGTGATGTCCGGTGCGCACGGCGATACCGAGCTTGTCGAGCAGCAGCCCCATGTCGTAATGATGTATTCCGTCGACAAGGAATGATATTATGGCATCCTTGCCCGGCGCCGTTCCGTATATTTTCATTCCGGGTATCTCGAGCATACGGGCTGTGGTGTATTCGAGCAGTTCATGCTCATGGGCCGCGATGCGTTCCATGCCCGTTTCCTCGATGAAATCGATGGCAGTGTTGAATGCGGCGATACCGACAAAATCGGGTGTTCCGGCTTCAAATTTGAACGGCAGATCGGCGTAAGTAGTGCCTTCAAACGAGACATGTCCTATCATCTCGCCGCCACCCTGATAGGGGGGCATCTTTTCAAGCATCTCTTTTTTGCCGTAAAGCACGCCGACTCCTGTGGGGCCATACATCTTGTGGGATGAGAAGGTATAAAACTCGCAGTCGATGTCGCGCACGTCGACACGCTGATGTGCCACGGCCTGAGCTCCGTCGATAAGCACCGGTACACCGTGACGGTGAGCCTCGGCCGTAATCTCCTTAACCGGATTGACTGTGCCGAGCACATTGCTTACATGGGTACAGGCTACGAGTGCCGTGCGTTCGTTGAAAAGACCGCGGTAAGCATCCATGTCGAGCACGCCACTGTCGTCCATCGGAATGACACGCAAAGTTATATCCTTGCGGTTGCCGAGCAGCTGCCAGGGCACGATATCGGAGTGATGCTCCATCACGCTGACAATAATCTCGCTTCCGGCAGGGATCAGCTCACCGTAGCTTGCCGCAACAAGGTTGATGGCCTCGGTGGTGCCGCGGGTGAATATTATCTCTTCAGTTGACGAGGCGTTGATATAATCGCGGATATGCCGGCGCGTGTGCTCCTGCATCTCGGTCATCTCCTGCGACATGGTGTGTACTCCACGGTGCACATTGGCTTTCGTGTGGAAATATATGTCACGGATTTTGTCGACAACCTCGGCCGGAGTCTGCGACGTGGCCGTATTGTCAAGATACACGAGCGGACGCTTGCCTATGGTTCGTGACAGTACCGGAAACCGGTCACGGATAGCTTTTATGTCAAGATTGTCACTCATGATCAGGTGTGTTATGACAGTTGGCCGAGCAATCGCCGCAATAGCCCTGCTGACCGTGCAGGCGCTGTTCGACGAGCATGTGCAGCCTCTCTTTCAGACCGGGCATAGTGACGGTGTCGATGACATCGGCCATGAATGCCTGCATCAGCATTGTTTTGGCAACTTTCTCATCGATACCGCGTGAGCGCATGTAGAAAAGGGCCTCCTTGTCAAGCTGTCCGGTAGAGGCGCCGTGGCTACACTTGACGTCATCACAATATATGAGCAGCTGAGGCTTGCAGTGCATGCGAGCGTCGACTGAAGCAAGCAGGTTCTTGTCATTCTGGTAAGCCTCGGTAAATCGGGCTTTTTCGTCCACTTCAATGCTTCCTTCAAATGCTCCGGTGGCCTTGTCGTCAACGATGTACTTGAACAGCTGCCGTGACTTGCATGACTCGCCTACGTGATGCACCGAAGTGTTGTTGTCGATATGCTGTGATCCTGATCCGATGGCCATGCCTGCAATCATGGTAGAGCAATGGCGGCCGGGGATCTCGATAATGTAGTCGTTGCGTGTGTTACCGCAGTCCAGTGTCGTGCCGTTCACGACGAGTTCGGAGTTATCGGGCTGTGACGCGAACAGTTGCGAGTATCTGGACGTGTTGTCCGATGACTCCTCGATGTCTATATAGTCGAGGCTTGAAGCATTGCCTAAGACGATCTCGATAACCTGAGAGGAGTGATAGGATTGGGTATTGTCCTGCGTATGGTCACACACGAGTATGTGGGCCTTTGCATTGTCGCCCATCACCACGAGCACACGGCGGAATGCCATAAGCGGAGTGGGGGAGCTGAATATGTTGACAAGCTGAAGCGGCTTTTCGACAGTCACTCCGTCAGGAACATATACGAATACACCATCCTGAGTCAGGAGCGTATTGAGGGCCACCGAGGTGTCGCTGAGCGGAGCCAGAGTGCCGTAATAACGTCCTACGAGTTCAGGATACTGCAAAGCTGCCTTACGGAGCGACATAAAGACAACCCCTTCGGGAAGCCGCTGGTCAAGCTGACCTACGGGCTTGAACTCATCGTTGACCACGATGCCCATCATCGAACTCAGATTAGGCACTCCGCAACGGAATGAGGAAGCCACGTCGACAGGCAGAGGCATGCGGGTGATATTGATGCCGTATTCCGGTTCCATCATCTTGTCGATGGAGGTCTTTTCGAAACCTTCATCACCTTTTCGGGGGAGCGATTTCCCGTCAAGCGCTTCCAGCGCGGATGCACGCAGCGAATTCAGCACGGGAGCCGAGTGTTCGCTTACGGTCGAGCTGTTGGCATTGTAAAAATCAATATATTGTTGAAGCGCACTCATAATCACTCTTTAGAATCAATATTTTGCTTTATCCAGTCATAGCCCTTCTCCTCGAGCTCAAGCGCGAGTTCAGGCCCGGCTGACATCACTATGCGGCCTTTGTAGAGCACATGCACGAAGTCAGGCTTTATATAGTCGAGCAGACGCTGATAGTGGGTAATCACTATGGTGGCGTTACGGTCGGTCTTGAGCTTGTTAACGCCGCCGGCGACGATGCGCAGCGCATCGATGTCGAGGCCAGAATCGGTTTCGTCAAGTATCGACAGGCGGGGTTCGAGGACCGCCATCTGGAATATCTCGTTACGCTTCTTCTCACCGCCGGAAAAACCTTCGTTGACTGAGCGTGACGCCAGTTTGTTGTCAAGCTCAACGACAGCGCGTTTCTGACGCATCAGTTTGAGGAACTCGCTGGCCGACAACGGGGGCTCGTTGAAATACTTGCGTTTTTCATTTACGGCAGCGCGCATGAAGTTGACCATCGATACACCGGGGATCTCCACCGGATACTGGAATGACAGGAAGAGTCCCTCATGGCTGCGGTCCTCGGGTGAAAGCTCGAGAAGCTCCTTGCCGTGAAAGTTGACTGTGCCTCCGGTTACAGTATAGCCGGGAGCACCGGCCAGTACCATTGACAGGGTTGACTTGCCTGATCCGTTAGGCCCCATTATTGCATGAACCTCGCCCTCACGTACCTGAAGGTTGATACCCTTCAATATCTCCTTACCCTCGACTGAGGCGTGCAAGTCGCGTATATCTAAAAGCATGTCGTTGTGCATGATTATATATCTTTAGAGTGTTTTGTTTAAATTATCCTACCGATCCTTCAAGAGTGACCTGAAGCAGCCGTTGTGCCTCTACCGCAAATTCCATCGGGAGCTTGTTCATGACCTCCTTGGCATAGCCGTTGACGATCAGGCCTACGGCCTCTTCCGTAGGTATGCCGCGCTGGTTGCAGTAGAATATCTGGTCCTCGCTGATTTTAGATGTTGTGGCCTCGTGCTCGACTACCGCGGTATCGTTCATCACGTCGATGTAGGGGAATGTATGGGCGCCGCATGTCGAACTGAGCAGAAGGCTGTCACACTGGGTATAGTTGCGGCAGCCGTCGGCATTCGGCAATACCTTTACCAGGCCGCGGTAGGAGTTTTCGCTGTGTCCTGCCGATATACCCTTGCTGACTATGGTC